>DASXRT010000038.1:0-2810 GCA_036506455.1 Thermoanaerobaculia bacterium | reverse complement strand
AGGCCCGCTCGCCGGTATAGCGAGCGCGTGCTTGAAACAGAGCCTGCGGCGCGAGCGCGCTGAAATCGTTTCCCGCGACTCGCACCGCCGCGGCCATCTCGCCGGACGGAAAATGGATCGCCTACACCTCGGACGAATCGGGGCGCCGAACTGGTTGCAGGATTTGGTGGCATCATCACTCGACCGATGATCGGCACATCCATCTCTCATTACCGAGATCTCGTCCCACTCGGTAGCGGGGGCATGGGTGTCGTCTATCGCGCGCGCGACGAACAACTGGGCCGCCTCGTCGCCATCAAAGTCATCTCCGACACGCTGCTGACGGACGCTGCGGCGATCGATCGCTTTCGCCGCGAGGCGCGTGCCGCATCCGCGCTCAACCATCCGAATATCTGCACGATCTACGAGATCGGCGAATTCGAAGGCCAGCCGTTCATCGCCATGGAGTACATCGAAGGAGAATCGCTCGCCGAGCGATTGAGGCGCGGACGCCTTCCCACGAACATTCTTCTCGACTTCAGCATGCAGCTTTCCGACGCGTTGGCAGCAGCCCATGCGGCCGGCATCGTCCACCGCGATCTCAAACCGGCGAATCTCTTCGTGACCACTCGCGGTCAGATCAAGATCCTCGACTTCGGACTGGCGAAGATCATCTCCGCAGCGGCGGACGCAACACAACGCCGCGATACTTCCGCCGGCTCGGTGGTGGGCACGGTGGCGTACATGTCGCCGGAACAGGCTCGCGGCCAGGCGATCGATCACCGCAGCGATCTCTTCTCCCTCGGCACCGTGATGTACGAGATGGCCACCGGCCATCAGGCCTTCGCCGGCAACACTCCGGCGACGTCGTTCGATCACATCCTCAATCACGATCCGCCGCCGCCCTCGCGCACGAGTCCCGATCTGCCGCCGGAGGTCGACGCGATCATCGCCAAGGCGCTGGAGAAGGATCGCGATCTGCGCTATCAATCGGCCGCCGATCTGCGCGCCGATCTCGCGCGGTTGCGCCGCGACAGCGATTCGCATCCGCGTCATGCCCCGGCAACGCCGAAGCGTCGATATGGGGTTGCGCTGGCCGCGATCGTCATCGCCGTGGTCGTGCTCGGGACCGCCGGCGTCGCTCTTTACAAACGGGAGTCGCCCGCGCCCGACGAAGCCAAACTGCGAACGATCGCCGTCATGCCGTTCTCCAGTCTCGGCGGCGATCGCTCGCGCGACTATCTGCGTCTCGCTCTGCCGAACGAAATCATCACGGTCCTCACCTACAACCGTTCTCTGGCCGTGCGTCCGTTCGCCAGCTCGGCGCGTTTTGCCGATCGCGATCCGCAGGAAGCCGGCAAAGCGCTCAATGTCGCCAGCGTGCTCACCGGCAATTATCGCGACGACGCGTCGGGTGTGAACGTGACGCTCGAAGCGGTCGATGTGACGCGCGATCGCGTCGTCTGGAGGGAGAGCCTCACCTTTCCTCACGGCGATCTGATGTCCGGACGCGAGGAGCTCTCCGCGCGAATCCGACAGGGTCTGTTCGCTGCTCTCGGGGTGGCGGATAGCGCACTTCCGGCCGGCCACCCGAACAATCGCGAGGCCTATGCGCTCTATCTGGAGAGTCTTGCGGCCTCTCAGGACCAGGAGCCGAACGAGAAAGCCCTCGCTTCGATTCAGCGAGCCGTGGCACTCGATCCATCCTTTGCGCCGGCGTGGGCAGAGCTCGGCCGCCGCGGGTATTACGCCAGCCGTTACGGAAGCGGCGGCGACGCAGCCATGCGCCTGAGCGAAGCGGCGACGAACCGCGCCTTGTCTCTCGATCCCGATCTCCTTCTTGCGGCTCTGCGCCGAATCATCAATGAAACGGAGCGGACACAATATGCTGCCGCGCATCGTCACGCCGTCGAACTGCTGCAGCGACGACCGAAAAGCGCGGAGGCTCATTTCGCGCTCGGCTATCTGCTGCGCTACGTGGGCCAGTTGGAAGACTCCGCGCGTGAGTGCAACCGGGCGTACGAGCTGGACGCGTCGAGCGGGCTGCGCTCCTGTGCCCAGACCTTCATGGACCTCGGCGATCTTCGTCGGTCTCGCGTGTTCTCCGCGCTCGACCGAGGCTCGGAATGGGCGCGACAAGTCGAAGCGCTCACGCTGATTCACGAGGGGAAAACGGCTGCCGCCAAGGCGTACGCGGAGTCGTTTCCGGAAGGATCCCCGGTGCGTCGCGCGCTCGTGCGCTGCACCGGAGCGAAGCCGATCGCGCCATCGGAGTGGCCCGGCATCGAGCGCGAGATTCTCAGCCTCGATGATCCTGAGCAGCTTTTCAGGAACGTCGACCTAGTCGCCTCCTGCGGCGGCACCGATGATCTGACGATCCGGTTGTACCGTGAGACCATGGCGAGGCGCTACTCGATCTATCCGGCGATCGATCACGATCCGCTTCTGCAGCGGCTTCGCGAGACTCCGGCTTACCAGGCGATGCGCGACGAGGCAATCCGGTTGCACGAGCAACTCGTCGCGGAGATCAAGTGAAGGGGTCAGGTCTTCAATTTTCAGTTTTTTTCTTCACACCGTAGAAAGAACTGAAGACTGAAGACCTGACCCCAAGATCAATCGCCCCGATACACCTTCCGCGCCCACGCCGCATCCTCATCGCTGAGCGGCTCGCCCACCGCCGCCGCGGCTTCGGCCTGCTGTGCATTGCGCTGACCGAGAAGCACACACGCGGTCCGATTGCCGGCGAGGAGCGCGCCGGTCAGGGCGTACAGGACAGGCTCGGGATGCTTCGCGAATCGCCGCCGCATCTCTTTCGCGGCATGTTTCATCCG
>DASXRT010000037.1:0-3878 GCA_036506455.1 Thermoanaerobaculia bacterium | reverse complement strand
CCGTCATGACGATTGCGATCCTGTAAGTCATCTTGTGCTCCACTTTCTTCAATGATCATTCCGCGTAAAAAATCAACCCATATCCGTTCAGGTCACGGATGCTGAACTGTCGTCCTCCATAGAACGGATCGTAGATGTCCTCGACAAATTCGATTCCTGCATGAGCGCTCGGCTTTCCGGCCAGATCGGCTTGCGCGGCCTCGAGTTGTCGCGCCTTGAGAAGCTGATAGAGCTCATCGACGGCATCGGTATAAAACCATAAACTCACGTCCTTTTCGCCCGGCTCTCCGTGCATGCCGAGCATGAGCTCCGCTTCTCCAAACGAGAGCATGCCCCAGTTCACGATGCCGTCGTCCTCGAACCGCCCGAGCTCCTTGAACCCGATCGATGTGTACCACTCCAGGGTCGCGGCGATATCCGGAACACTGATCCCAGGGACTATTTTTTTCGTCCTCTTGGCCAGTTTCGCCATGCCTTCCCGGAAGCTCGATGTGGAGATGCGTTTCGGCTGCTTCGCGCCAGCGGCGTGAAGCCGGCGCATCGCCTCTTGATCTCCGCGCAGCATCGCCACTCCAAGCGCGGTCTGACCACTCATGTCCTTCGCCTCCAGATCCGCGCCGAGCTCGATCAGCAGGTCGAGGATGTCGTAACGTTTGCGGCTGATGGCGAAATGCAGCGGCGTCTGCCCTCCTTCGAAGCGCGACATTCGTCGCTCGAGTGCTGCCGGATTTTCCTCGACGAGTTTCTCGATCAGATCGAGGTCTCCGACGTTGATCGCCGAGAAGATGTGATGGCGCGCGCCGCGCTCGATCAGGAGCGACAGCACCTCCCCGCGGCGATCGATGGGAGCGCCTGTAGCCCAGCCGATGGCGTCGAGCTCGTGGGCGTCGCCGATCCCGTGCACGTCGCCGCCTGCATCGAGCAAAGCCCGTACGATGTCGGCGCGCCCCGCGGCGGCAGCCCAGTGCAGAGGGTACGTGTTGTCTCCGCGCTCGCGTGCGTTTGGATCCGCGCCGTGCTCGAGCAGCAATCGCACAGCGTCGAGATGTCCTGCCTCCGCTGCAGCGTGCAGTCCTGTCCTCGCATGGTGAGCCTGATGAGCGCTATCGATGCGAACGAGGTTCGGGTCATTCTCGAGCAGACTGCGCAACATCTCGATGTCGCCTTTGGTGCAGGCCTCGAAGAAACGCGCCACACTCCTGGTCTGTCGCTTCTCGACCTCGGCCTTCAAGGCTCGCCAGCTCGAGAATCCGTATTCATGCGCGACGGAGAGCAGTGCATCGGCAAGCTTCGTCCGGGGGTTGGTTCGCCGCAGCTCCTTCAATCGATCCTTGGCGAGCTTTTTCAGGTATTCGAGCGAGGCACGTTTCGGGAGTTTTGATTTCGACATAGACGCCTTCCTTCCATTCGTGCCCGGCGTCCGCGTCTCTCGGGCTGGAAGTCAGGGTCTCTGACTGTCGAAAAAACTCTTCGGGGTGGGTTCGACCCTTTACGCGGACCGTGTGCCGCCCTGCCGGCGCCGAAATTCTACAGCGGCGGCGCCAGGAACGAGCCAGTCGGGACGAGCATGTCGATTCCGCTCCCTCCCGTTCGTCGTATATGTCGAAGGAGCAAAATGATGAAACGCCTCAACAATCCGGCGCTCATGACATTTGCGATGATCATCGGGGTGGCTTTTCTCATCTCGATCGCGAGCTAGCCATGCCCTGGCGCGAATTCAGCGTCGGCTCTGCGGCTGCGAACGGCGAAGACCTTTTCGTCTTCACAACGGCTCCACTCCGCTGGCGTCCGCTGCATCCGGAGAGTCCCGACGGCCCGCAGATCGCAACGTTGTGGGGTGATCCAGGCGACGGCGCATTCGGCGCGGTCGTTCATCTGTCGGCGAACGTCTATACGCTCATCCGGCGCGAAAGGAATGGACAGCTCTCGTCGGATGCGTGATTCGAACAGCGGCGAGCTAGTGTGGTGTGTCAGAAATAACGTACCTTTCGTTGCGTGCGCCGACGGCTGGCCGGCAAGGCGCCGCGACGCAGGCGATGCGCTGTCATCGTCGAGGAGCGGCAACGAAGCCGGAGGGCCGTCGCCGCCCGCAACCCTCCGGGCTGGTGGGGGTTGCCGGGCGATCTGCGGCGTCGCTCGTCGTCGACGATGCCACCACATCGCCTCCTCCTCGCTCCTTGATCTCGCTCGGCAAGCCCCACCAGCGAAAGGCAAGTTATTTCTGACACACCACACTAGTGGCGCGAGACGCTCCCGCTGAAGAACATGTTGCTCGATACTGCGGCGTCGTATCGCAGCGACAGGAACGACGACGGTCCCGCACCGAACGATGCGTCGAGAACATGACGGTCACCGAGCTGCGCCGTCGACTTCGCGAATGTGGCTCGATCGAAGTCTCGCTGCCGGATCTCCGGCGCCGGCGTCGCAAATCGGAACCCTTCCTGCTGAAGCGCGGAAGCGAAGAACCAGAGCCGGTCCTCGACGAGCGTTCCACCCAGCGTCGCCTCGAATCCCTTGAGTCCCATACCGAGATTGGAATTCGACCGCGTCATCCCAAGAGAACCGGACAGCTTTCTCGGCTGCTTTGTGATCGCTTCGATCTGACCACCGGAGACGCGTGCGAACTCGGCAGCGCGCGCCGCTTCTTGCGCGATCGCGCCGGCGGCGACGATGTGTGAGAGGAAAATCGCGGCCAGGATTCGTTTTGACATCACGCGGGCTCCGTGACCGCACATTGTATCCGTTGTCGCTGCGTCGAATGCAGCGCTGTTCACGAACGCTTCACAAATGCATACGCCTCTTTCGCGAGCTCGATCCAATCCTCGTTTCCCGGCGTGACCACGACCCACTCCTTCATCAGTCTTCCATGACCGGGATCGAACCGCTCGCCGTTTCGCGCGCTCACGAGCTCGTCGACTCGATTCTTCGGCAGCTTGGTGACGAATCGTCCCTTCGTGAACATCGCGAAGATCTTTCCGTTCACCTTGAGACCGTAGGACGACATCATCACTCCTCGAGTGACATCGCGCTTTTTTGCAAATGCGTCCACGACCGGCTGGAAGGTGGGATCGATCTCGATTTCTTTCGCGTCAGCTCGAGGGTGTCTCATGCCCATGAGCATACGCGCGCGCGCGCGCACCATCCGTCGCGGAGATGTCGCGCGCGCGGATCGCGCCCGCCAGATGCGTCGTGCTGGAGAAAACGACGTCGCTCACCTCACGACACCGGACGTGCGAGCACCAGGAGGAGTCCTTTCTCGCGCCAGACGGAGACGCGAAGTCCATCGACCTGATGCTCTCCTGCGGCCACTCGAGCGAGTTGATCGACCGGACGGACTTCGTACAGCGTGCACGGCGTCCCTTTCTCATCGACGTAAAGGATCTGTGCCGCCATCTCGCCGGCGATCGTCGTATATCGCGCACCGACGATGCGCATGCTCATCTCTCGCATCATCGCCGGCTCGACGAGCGTGAAATCGAGACTCTTCATCTTTCGCTGCAGCTCGGCGCAGTCCTGGACGTGGAACTCGAGCTCCTGCTTTTCATTGTGTCCCAGAGCAGCCTGCCGAGCTACTGCGAGTGCGACCTGTCGTGAAGACTGTACGTTATGCCGCGCGGCAGTCCAGACAAGCGAGATTGCAGCGAGCGCGATGACTGCCGCGGCGGCAATCCCCATTCGCCGCGAACGCCGCACCGGAGCGCCGGCGCGAATCATCTGCTTCACGCGTTCGACTGCGTCCGCGGACGGCCTTTGCGCCGCGTAGTAATCACGAATCTCGTCGTCGACCTTTCGAGTACCCATCACAACACCTTGTCATCTTTCCCGAGCAGGGCGCGGAGCTTTGCCTTGGTCCGATGCAGCAGGCTCAGAATCGTCCC
>DASXRT010000036.1:0-17954 GCA_036506455.1 Thermoanaerobaculia bacterium | reverse complement strand
GGTGCTGCCGATGTCGCGCGCGGCCATCGCGGTGGGCGCGGACGGCGTGCTCGTCGAAGTGCATCACAAACCGGAGGAAGCTCTCTCCGACGGACCGCAGGCGATTCTCCCCGATACGTTCGATCAGCTCGTTCGCGAAGTGGACGCCATCGCCGGGGTTCTTGGCAGGAGTTTGCAGCCGGCGCTCGCAGCGTCCTAAAATCGTAAGTGCTCAGTGCTCAGTGCTCAGTGCTCGGCATTTCTGAGCACCGAGCACTGAGCACTGAGCACTCTCACGCGACAATCGCCACCATCGAGAACAACGGCTCGGCGAGGGCGGTATCGCCATCGATGGCGCTGCGCCGCCGCGCTTCCTCGCGAGCGATTCCTTTCGTGAACAGCCGCCAGGCCGTGTCGCCGTTCATGTGCACGACCGTCGCGGCGTGGTCCATGCTCTCGGTGAGCTCCCACTTGCCGTCAGTGCGCACGAGCGAGCAATTGGTGACGTCGCGGACATGGAACGCGATCGTCGTTCCGTCTGTCGCCTGCTTGTTGCGATAGCCGAAGGGCAGCGCGCGCAGGAACGTGTCCATCACCGGCTTGAAGTAGCGAAGGTCGTAGAGCGCCGGCCGGTGCGTCGCATCGCGAATCTGCTGTTGGTGGTGCCAGCGCTCCGTCAGTTCGCGCGCGATATCGAACCAGTTCGGCGAAACTCTGTCGCCCGCCCAGCTCACGCCGATTCCCGGTGCGAAAGGATCGATGGTCACGATGTGCTCGGCCATCTCGCGGCCGTAACGTTCGATCATCTCTACGAGGATCGCCGGGCTCAATCGCTGTGCCGCCGTGACCCATTGCGCATTCATGGCGTTGATGATCGCGGCGAGATCGGACCCGGCGTCGAGCGGAGCGAGATAGTGATCGCGCTGTCCCGACAGGCGGCGCAAGGACGTGTCGAGAAGATGTGCGGCAACATCCTTGACGCTCCACGTTCCAACCGCGCGCGCTTTCCATTCATCGGCATTCAGACCGCGAAGCAATGGCACTAACTCTTCGTTGAGCGGCGCGAAGAGAGGCGCGGTTAAGATGGGCTGCATCGTCTGTAGTCTATGAGAAGAACCAAAATCATCGCCACCCTCGGACCGGCCTGCGCGAGTGACGAGGTCATCTATCGCTTGCTCACCTGCGGCGTGGACGTCTTTCGTCTGAACTTCTCGCACGGCACGTCCGCGGAGCGCGAGCGGATCATCCGCAGCGTTCGCGATACGGCCGTCTCGATCGGGCGTTACATCCCGATCATCGGCGACATTCAGGGACCGAAGATCCGCATCGGCGAGGTCGACGGCGTGCAGATCCTGCAGGAGGGCCAGACACTCGTGATCACGACGGAGCCCGTCAAAGGCGACGCACATCAGGTCTCGACGCCATTCACGCCGCTCCCGCGCGAAGTGCAGATCGGCCAGCGCATCCTCATCAATGACGGTCTCGTCGAGCTGGTCGTCACAGCCCTCGATCAGACGCATGTCACAACGCGCGTCGTTCACGGCGGTCCGATCTCATCGAAGAAGGGGATGAATTTCCCCGATTCGGAGCTGACGATTCCGGCGATCACGGACAAGGATCGCGAAGACGTGAAGTTCGCCGTCGAGCATCAGCTCGACTACATCGCGGCATCGTTCATCCGCCGCCGCAGCGACATCGAGGCGCTGCGCGATCTGCTGCACGATCACGGCGGTGACGAGATCAACGTGATCGCCAAACTCGAGAAGCCGCAGGCGCTCGACAACCTCGAAGATATTTTCGAGGTCAGCGACGGCGTCATGGTCGCGCGCGGCGACCTGGGCGTCGAACTGCCGCCGGAGGCGGTGCCGATCGCGCAGAAGAAGATTCTGGCGATGGCCAGCCGGTGGGGGAGGTTCGCGATCACGGCCACACAGATGCTCGAGTCGATGACCACGGCGTCTCGGCCGACGCGCGCCGAAGCATCCGACGTCGCCAATGCGATCTTCGACGGCTCCGACGCGGTGATGCTCTCCGCGGAGACGGCCTCGGGCAACTATCCGGTGGAAGCGGTGCAGATGATGGCGCGCATCGTCACCGCGGCCGAGGCTAACCGGTCGCTGCAACCGTTCAAGCGCGAGCCGTCACGGCAGTCATCGGAGTTCGATGAATTCACCGACGCCCTGGCCGGTGCCGCGAATTATGCCGCCGATCAGCTCGACGCAAAATTCATCGTTGTATTTACACAGACTGGCTTTGCGGCACGATTGATGTCCAAGTTTCGTCCCAATGCGCCGATCATCGCGCTGACCCCTTCCAGTTGGGTGGCGCGGCGCATGAACATCCTGTGGGGCGTGCAGCCACTCGTTCTCAAAGATGCCGGCGAGTTTCACGAGCAGATCGTCGAGCGCGTCGATGATTACCTGCTGTCGCGCGATATCGTCTCGCCCGGCGACCGGCTGGTCATCCTGATGGGATCGCCCCTGTATCAACGCGCCAAAACGAACCTTTTGCGCGTGCACAGGGTTCGCCAGCACGAATAACCTTTGTAACGTAATGGTTAAGACCGGTGACCGCGACAGCGTTCTTGCATACGCTATGGCGGTTGGGGAAGGGTGTAGTCTAGGAATACCTATGCGTCGATTTCGAGGCGTCGCATTGGGCGCCATCATCGCAGTGGTCATCGCCGCTCCGGCACAGCCGGAAGTTGCCCTCCCATCCGTCCTCCAGATCCTCGGCAGCGTCACCAACTCGGCGCGCCCCGTTGCGAACGCCCTGGTGATCGCCCTGAATCTCAGTAGCTTCGATACGACGCAAACGTTCACCGCGGCCGATGGCTCGTTCTCGTTGCCACCGCTGACTTCGGGCATCTACAAGATCATCGCGGTGAAGGCGGGCTTCGCGCCGGCGATCGCGACGATCATGCCCACGAAGTCGGAGCATCGCGTGAAGCTTCGTCTCGACTCCCAGAAAAAGGCGAAGAACGACGAGATCTGGGAAATTCGAGGATCGCTGCCGTCCGACGTGTTGCGCGAGATCGACATGGTCCTCGAAGCGCCCGCACCTCTCGCGTCGTACGAGGTTCCGCGGCTGAAGGGGCAGATGCTGTCGATGACGGGCATGGCCACGGCGAAGCAGGCCGATGGTCCCGCCTTCGCGCAGACCGCGCTCGGCGTGCAGAGCCGCATCGGCGACAACTGGCAGATCGGCATTCGAGGGGACATGCAGCGCTTCGACGATCCGACCGACCGGCAGACGTTCGGCGATCCGGTCGCGGCCTCCAGCGCCATGTCGATGGAAGTGCGCTCGTCACCGAACGATCTGTATCGCGTGACTTCGACGAAGAGCACGTGGCGCTATTCCGATTCGGGCGAGCCTGAGCGCGAAGCGGCGCTGAGCTCGCACAACTTCGAATGGCAGCACGGCGACGCACGCGTCAAGGTGCACTACTTCGCGCACGACAACGTGTTCAACGCTCCCGGCGGATCGGACATGATCGAAGTCGCCGGAAACACGACGATCATGCAGACGCGCCGTAGCGACATCGGCGTGTCACTCCGCGTGCGGCAGGAGAATGCGCGGACCGACACGCTCCGCACCGCGAACCTCGCCGCGACCGGCACGCTCGAAGTCGTCCCCTCGCTCGTCGTCCACTACGGCATGGCCAGCCGCCTCGCACTCGACCGGAGCGAGTTGGCGCCGAGCACCGGCGTCGAGTGGAAGCTGACGAAGAACACGGCGCTCGTCGGATCGGCCGCGTACAAGGTTCTCGACAGCGCGCCCGCTTCGCCGCTGCCGCCGAGTTTCGTCGCCTGGAGCGACGATGGGCAGATCCTTCCGCGATACAGCTACTCGGTCGGGATCGTCTCGACGCGAGATGACAACAACCGCCTCTCCGCGATCGCGACCGTGAGCGCCGCCGATGCGCCCTTGCGCGTCATCATCAGCGACGGCACGCAGCAGTTCTGGGACAGCATCTACGTCGACACCGGCGATGTGCGCCGCGACCTGCGCCTCGCGTATCGTCACGATTTCGGATCGCGGCTGGCGATCGACATCGCTACCACCGCCGGTACGGCGACGCCGCGACAGTTCTCGCACGAGTCGCAGAAGGTGTACATGACCGGCGACCTGCAGACCATCTTCACGCCGACGCGGACGACTCTCGCTGTCACCTACCGCGGCATCCAGCAACCGCAGCTCAAGGGAGGCGACTACCAGAGCTCGCGCGTGAACGTGCGCATGGCCCAGTCGCTCTACCTGCCGATCGACATGAAGCTTCTCATCGGCGTCGAGCTCGTGCGCGCGCAGAACTCGCCGTTCCTGCTCGACACGCTGCTGCCCGAAGATACTTCGCGGAAGTACATCGGCGGGTTGGCGGTGAATTTCTAGTCTGGAAGGCGGCGGCAAGCCGCCGCACTCCAAGGCTATCGCTCTTCGCCGAATCCCGGTCTGATTTCCTCAACCAGCTTCGCAAACCGCAGCGACAGCCCCTTCGTGACCAATATCTGCTTCAGGTAATTGAGCGAAGTCACCGCGGCAGGCAAACCCGACAGCGCTGTCGGAATCGATGCCAGGCGCGTGGCCAGTTGGATCGTCTTGTCGACGGCCGTGTATTCGGCCGACAGCAGATCCGCCCGCGCCTCGCTGTTGTAGGCGATCGTCAGCAGATAGATGTCGGCGACCAGCTCGCGGAAGCGCATCTCCGATCCCCACGCGAAGCACTCGCCGCGGCGCACGCTCTCCAGAAACTCCGCCGGCGTCTCGCCTTTCGAGACCGTGTGCACCTTGGCCACATGCTTGAGCGTGTGCGCGTCCGAGCCGCCTACCATGGACACGTGGCGCCCATGCTCATGCTTCAGCGTCGTGACGAGCTGCTGCACCATTTTGTTGTGAAAAGAGGCCATGGCGCCGTTGAGCACCTCGAAGATGTCGAACATCTCGATGAGCTCGGCAATGTAGCGCGCGGCCACATTCTTCATCCGATAGTTCTGAAAAAGGTGGTTGATGCCGAAGAGCATCCGCTGCGACTTCATGTAGGGGACGAGCTCGCGGATGTTCGGGCGCAGACGCTGCACCTCACGGTGCTGTTGCTCGGTGAGGCCCCAGATGCCGACGTGGATCCGCTGGCCCGTATCGGGGAAGTGCGTCTCCACTTCTTCGCCGATGAAGAAATCCTTCAGATCGGGATACTTGTTGAGCATGTAGAGGGCACCATCAATCGAGTCATGATCGGTGAGGGTCACGAAGGACATCCCACGCTCTTTGGCGACCCGGTAGACGTCCTCCGGCGCGTTGTAGCAGTCCCGAGTGTTGCCTCTCTTGAAGTACTTGAAGATGGAAAAGCGGCTATGGCAGTGCAGATCCGCTCGCTTCAGAGTCGGATCATCGACGACCGCCGAATTCACCGGCTCGCGCGACGGTTGCTCGCTCACGGGGTGATTGTTCAACCTCTGGGCATTTTCTACAATTCGCGTGCCCGCACGGAAGTATAAATGGCACAAGCAAACAAGGGTAAGACGCCGAATACGAACAACTTGTCGGAATGGCTCGAGATCGATGTCCCGAGCAAGCTTCCGATCATCCCGCTCGTATCGTCGGTTCTCTTCCCCGGTGGCGTCCTCTCCCTGCAGGTCGGAATCGACCGCAACGTGCGCCTGCTCAAGAGTCTCCCTGATGACCAGAACCTGATCGCTGCGTTCTGCCAGAAGAGCGGAGATAAGGAAAACCCGCAAGCGGAGGATCTCTCGCAGATCGGGGTGCTCGCGGCGATCGTGCAGCGGCTGCCGCTCAGCGCCGACCGCTATCAGCTCTTCCTGCAGGGACGGCAGCGGGTCGAGCTCGTGCAGATGCTGCAAAACGAGCCGTACTTCGAAGGCAAGATCCGCGAGGTCATCCCGCGTCAGATCCCCAAGACCGTCAAAACCGAGAACCTCGTGAACAAGGCGCTGTCGCTGTTCGAGAAGCTCGTCGAGAGCGATTCGAAGTATTCGAACGAACTGCTGAACATCCTGCGCATGAACATCGCCGAGGGACCGGACACGTTCGCCGATCTGCTGGCGTCGTTCGTCAACCTTCCGCTCGAAGAGAAGCAGCTCCTGCTGGAGACAGTCAACCCGATCGAACGGATCGAGCTCCTCATCGACTACATCCAGCGCGACCTCGGCAAAGCGACTGTCGATCGCGAGCTGCAGCGCCAGATTCAGACGTCGATCGATCGGCGGGAGCGCGAGAACTATCTGCGCGAGCAGATGCGCGTCATCCAGGATGAGTTGGGCGAAACGAATTCCGCGGAGCGCGAAGCGGACACATACCGCGAGCGCATCGAAGCGCTGCCGCTGAGCGAAGATCACAAGGCCCAGTTGCGCCGCGAGGTCAATCGCCTGGGACAGCTCTCCACGTCATCATCCGATTACGCCGTGGTCAAGGGCCATCTCGACACTGTCTTCCAGGTGCCGTGGAACGAGAAGACCGACGACCAGCTCGATCTGAAGAGAGCCGAAGAGATCCTCGAAGAGCGTCACTACGGATTGGAGAAGGTGAAGGAGCGCGTCCTCGAGTTTCTCGCCGTTCTCAAGCTCAAGGGCGATCTGAAAGGACCGATCCTCTGCTTCGTCGGTCCGCCGGGCGTCGGAAAAACCTCGCTGGGTGCGGCGATCGCCGAAGCGCTCGGCCGCAAGTTCGTGCGCATGGCCGTGGGCGGCATCACCGATGAGTCGGAGATCCGAGGTCATCGCAAGACGTACATCGGCGCGATGCCCGGCAAGCTCATTCAGAGCTACATCCAGATCGGCGTGAACAATCCGCTGATCATGATCGACGAGATCGACAAGATCGGGAAAGATTTCCGCGGCGATCCGGCGTCGGCGCTGCTGGAGGTGCTCGATCCGAAACAGAATCACACGTTCGTCGATCGCTATCTCGAGATTCCCTACGACCTGTCGCACACGCTGTTCATCGCCACCGCGAACATCCTCGACACGATTCCGAGTCCGCTCCGCGATCGCATGGAAGTGATCCGGCTCTCGGGCTACACCGAATCGGAAAAGCTCAACATCGCCAAGAAGCATCTCATCCCCGAGCTGCTCGAGAATCACGGCCTCAGCGCCGAGCAGGTGACCATCAACGACGATGTGATCATCACGATGATTCGCGACTACACTGCGGAATCGGGCGTGCGCAATCTCGAGCGCAAGCTGGCGACGGTCCTGCGCAAGATCGCGCGCAAGGTCGCCGCCGGCAACGAAGCCGCTCACTACACTGTGGAGACAAAGGAGCTCGACTCGTATCTCGGTCTTCCGTCCTACGAGCACGAGTTCGCGGAGCGACATCCCGAGATCGGCGTCGCGACCGGATTGGCGTGGACGTCATTCGGCGGCGAGATCATGTTCATCGAAGCGACGCGGATGACAGGCACCGGTCGCACGACGGTCACCGGACAGCTCGGCGATGTGATGCGCGAATCGGTGCAGGCCGCGTATTCCTACGTCCGCTCCAAAGCTCGCGATCTCGACATCGAAGATCGCGCCTTCAGCGAGTTCGACATCCACATCCATTTCCCCGCGGGGGCGATTCCGAAGGACGGGCCGTCCGCGGGCGTGGCCATCGCCACCTGCATCGCTTCCGTGATGGGCGAGCGTCCGGTCCGTCATGATGTCGCGATGACGGGCGAGATCACGCTGCGCGGCAAGGTTCTCTCGGTCGGCGGCATCAAGGAAAAGGTGATGGCCGCGCAACGCGCCAACATCAAGACAGTCGTTTTGCCCGAAGGCAACCGCAAGGATTTGACCGAGGTGCCGCAAGAGGTTAAGGAAGGATTGAACTTTCTGTTTGCGGAGCGCGTGGAAGACGTCTGGAAAGAGGCGCTCATCCCGCTGTATCTCGTCAAGAGCCGCGATCGCAAATACGATGAAGCCGAATACAAAGCGGACAAACAGAAGAACGAGAGGTCCGAGACGCAGAGATGAGACATGGCTGTCTCGGAAATCTGCTTTTCGGATTCCTGCTTCTCATCGCATTCGGCGGCAGCACCTATTTCTGGTTCACGTACTTCGTCAAGGGACGCTCCCTGCCGACGCCCCATCTGATCGGCAAGAGCGTCGGCGAAGCGCGCGCGATCTGTTCCGACCTCGGCGTCAAGCTCGATGTTCGGACACAGCGTCGCAATTCCGACAAAGTTCCGGTCGATCGGGTGGTGTGGCAGAACCGCACGCCCGGCGCGACGAGCTTCATCAAGCGCGGCACGACGATCCGCGTCGAGCTGAGCGCAGGACCGCTGGTGCTTCGCGTCCCCGCTCTCGACGGACAGAGCGCGGGGACGAGCGTTTTGCGCCTCGGCCAGATGAATCTCAAGATCGGCAGCATGAGCTATGTCGACTCTGCGCCGGCTGCGCGCGGTGTCCTGGCCGCTGATCCGGCCAAGGAAACGGTCGTCCAGGCGCAGACGCCGGTCTCGCTGCTCGTCGGCGTCGCGCCGCCGCCGCCGACATACGTCATGCCCGATCTCATCGATCAGGCGCTCGATCAGATCCGTCCCGCGCTCGAGGCACACGGCCTGGTCGTGTCGACCGTCAAATACGAAGCGTATCCGGGGATTCGCGATGGCATTATCATCCGGCAGTATCCCCTTCGCGGCGCGCCGGTGAGCAGCCGCGATCCGATCACGGTCGTCGTCACGAGGCAGGAGGAGACGGCGATCATGGAGCAACCGCCCGCGCCGGCGACGGCCACGCACTGATCACGTCATGCTGAGCGCAGCGAAGCACCTCGCCGACGAGGTCCTTCGCTGCCGCTCAGGATGACGCGGATACAGATTGCGCCTTCACTGCTGTCGGCCAATTTCGCGAAGCTCGCCGACGAGATCACGACCGTCGAACCTCACGCCGACCTTCTGCACATCGACGTGATGGATGGTCATTTCGTGCCCAACATCACTCTCGGTCCGGCCATCGTGAAAGCGTGCCGGGCAGTCTCGAAGCTGACCTTCGACTGTCATCTGATGATCGAGGAGCCGCAGCGCTACATCGAAAGCTTCATCGAGGCGGGCGCCGGCATGATCTCGATTCACTGCGAAACCGAGCCGCATTTGCAGCGGGCGCTGCAGCTCATCCGTGACGGCGGCGCCAGGGCGGGGATCGCCGTCAACCCGGCCACGCCGGCCGAGGCGCTGTCGACGGCGATCGAGTTTTGCGACTACGTCCTGGTCATGACCGTGAACCCCGGCTTCGGCGGCCAGAAGTTCATCGAACCTGTTGTGCCCAAGATTCGTCATATAGGGCGGCTGATCCGGGAGCGGGGACTCAGTGTGCCCATCGAGGTCGACGGCGGCATCGACGTGACGACGGCGAGAAGCGTCGTCGATGCCGGCGCGACCATCCTCGTGGCCGGATCTGCGATTTTCGGCAAAAAGGACCGCGGCGCTGCAATTGAAGCGATCCGGACTGCTGTTAGCGGCGTCAGAACCTAGATCGTGGGTCGTAGGTCGTGGGGGCCTCAGCGCCACAAGGCCCCCACGACCTACGACCCACGACCCACGACCCACGACCTACGACCTACGACCCACGACCCACGACCTTATCCCTTGGAGGCTGTTTGGAGCTGAAACGGATCACAATCCTGGTCGCGATCGTCGCAATCATCGCGGCCTGTCATCATCGGCCGCGCACGGCGCGTCCCGTCGTCGAGCCGGAGTTTCTGAACCTTTCGAAAGAGCAGATCTTTCAGAAGGGGGAGGATCTCTTCGCGCACAGGAAGTGGCAGCGCGCACGCACCTACTACTCGCACATCTACGAGAATTTCCCGAACGATCCTCTCGGCCGGCGGAGCCTGCTGCGCATTGCCGACACGTACTACAACCAGGGCGATCCGGTGAATCTCGTCGAAGCTCAATACAAGTATCGCGATTTCATCAACCGTTACCCCGGCAGCGAGAACGCCGATTACGCGATGCTGCAGATCGCCATGGTCTCGTACAAACAGATGGAAAAGCCCGATCGCGATCAGCAGAAGACTCGCGAAGCGGTGGAGAAGTTCAACGACGTGCTCCGCACATATCCGCGCAGTCCTCTGCGACCGGAAGCGGAGAAACACCTCAACGAAGCGCTCGATCGCCTGGCCAAACACGAGCACATCGTGGCGCGCTTCTACATGAAGCGACATAGCTGGAACGCGGCCGTGCAGCGTCTGAACTTCCTCGTCGACACCTATCCGAACTACAGCGATCGGGCCGGCGTCTTCTACGACCTCGGCAACGCGCTCTCGGCACTGGGACGGAACGGCGAGGCCCGGCTTTACTTCGAGCGCGTTCTCACCGAGTTCCCGAAGAGCTCTTACGCCGACAAGGCGAAGCAGAGACTCGGCAGCATGAAGGCATGAGACGGTTGTTGGTCGTCGGTTGCTGGCTGATCGCGGCTTGCGCAACGAAGCCTGCCGCGAAACCGGCGGCGGTGCCAGCCGACACCCGTCTCGCCGATCTCCAGGCGTCGATGACTGAGCTGCTCGAGCGCCTCGATGTGATGAACGATCGCATCACGCGACTGGAGAAGGCGGGTGAGGAGAAGAGTGTGGGAAGTGTGGCGCCGCCGGCTCCGGCGGCACGCGCCGCTGCAGTCAGTGGTGCCACGCAGAAGCCTCAGCGCGCGCTTACCGCCGCAAAGATCGCAGACGCTTATCGCAGCGCGATCATTCTCTACAGCAAAAACCGCTTCGCCGAGGCGCGAGCGGCGTTCCAGCAGGTTTTCGACGCCGATGCCTCCAGCGAGCTCGCCGACAACGCGCTGTTCTGGATCGGGGAGACGTACTACGCCGCAAACGACTACAACAACGCCATCCGCTTCTTCAAGCGCGTCGCCGACGAGTACGGAGATCAGAACAAGGCGCCGGATGCGATGTACAAGCTCGCTCTCGCCTACGAAAAGACGAGCGATCTGGCGCTGGCCCGTACGACGCTCCAGCAAGTCATCGCACGATACCCATACTCGGCACCAGCCGCGGCAGCGAAGTCGGAGCTCAACCGGATAAAATACTGAGCCTGATGGCTGAAGATACCGAAAGCGCCGCGTCTCTTCTGGCGAAGAAAGACTACGCGCGCGCATTGCCGCTGCTCAAGAACGATCTCGACAAATACCCGAATAACCCTCGCATCCGTCTGCAGTATGCCGATGCCCTGGCCGGCTTCGGCGACCTCGACGCGGCCGTCGAACAGTACGAGGCGACCGCAAAGTACTACGACGACAACGGCCTGACCGTGCAGGCCATCGCCGTGCGGAAGAAGGCGGATAAAGCTCGAGAACAACAGCCCGTATCGGCTGCCGCAGCTCCTCCTCCGAAGTCACAATCGCCGGCGGCCGGCAAGACCGAGCCGATGTTCGAAGAGCGCCACGTTCCGAAAAGTCCTTTCTTCGAAGTGCTGAAAAAAGACGAGCGCGATGCCCTGGTCAAGGAGATGGAGCTGGAGAGTCACGAAGAGGGGAGCGTCATCATCAGCGAAGGAGATCGCGGCGCATCGATGTACGTGATCACCTCCGGCGAAGTGAAGGTCTATACCCGCGGCACCGGCAAATCCGGCAGTGTGTACCTCGCCAAGCTCGGCGAGGGCGACTTCTTCGGTGAAGTGAGCATGCTGACTGGAAAGCCTCGCACGGCGACGATCACCGCGTCCCGTCCGACCGAGGTGCTGCGCCTCGACAAGGACAAGCTCGATGACGCGCTGAAGAAACACCCCGGCATCCGCAAGGTCCTCGACGATTTTTACAAGAAGCGCGCGAACCACACCGTCGAGGCGATGATCGAGAGTCTGAAAAAGCGGGGCGGATAGTTCGCGTGGCTGTTCTCCCGATCCGCAAATACGGTGATGACGTCCTCCGTTTGCCCACGACACCGATCGCGGAGATCGATGCCCCGCTGCAGACGCTGATCGACGACATGGTCGAGACGATGTACGCCGCACCGGGAATCGGTCTCGCCGCGAACCAGGTCGGAGCGTCGCAGCGTCTGATGATGATCGATCTCTCCGTCGGCAAGCGGCCGAACGAGCTGCACGTGTTCATCAATCCCGAGATGATCGAAGCGGAAGGGGAGCTTCACGAAGACGAAGGTTGCCTGTCGATTCCCGACTTCACCGAGACGGTCATACGACCGCTGCGCGTGAAGCTTCGTTATCTCGATCGCAATGGCGTGCAGCGTGAGATGTGGGGTGACGGCCTCATGGCTCGAGCGATGTCGCATGAAGTCGATCACCTCAACGGCAATCTCTTCATCGATCATCTGCGCGGATTCCGGAAGGACCGCATTCTCAAGAAGATTCAGAAGCTGGCGAAGTCCGGGATGTGGTAAGTAATTCCATCAATGGGTTCTCACGCCGCGACCGTCACCGAGATCGAACAGCTCGCGCCGCAGATCGTGCAGCTCACGGTCTCCGTCGACGAAGGACAGTTTCGCTTCCATCCCGGCCAGTGGGTGAACTTCCGTTTTCCCGAAGGCGTTTCGCGAGCGTATACGATCGCGTCGCCTCCGCAGAAGCCCGACTCCGTCGAGCTTTGTGTCCGGGTCGGCACCGGGAAGGGCGGCGCCGCGCTGCAGAAGCTCGAAACCGGTGCGCCCGTGGCGATCGATGGGCCATACGGCGACTTCCAGCTTCCTGACAACGACTCGCGCAGCGTCGTCTTTCTGGCCGGCGACACCGGCATCGCGCCAGTGCGCAGCATCGTGCTGCACATGCTGGCCACGAAGGATCCGCGAAAGATCGTCGTTCTCTACGAACCTGATCAACGTCACATCCTCTACGCCACCGACTTCGATCCGCTCGCGCGCAGCGGTCAGATCGTGCACATGAGCGGCGCGATCGAGACGCTGATCAGCCGCAATCGCAAAGTCGTGAGTGAATCGATCCTCATGGCCGCCGGCTTCGATCCATTCCTCGAGCGCGCCCGCGCATCGATCGAGGGCATCGGCGCCGACCCTTCCACCATCATCGAGGAGTCGTTCGGACCGATGCCGTGAGTCCGGACCGCCGCTTCCTCGCCTGGCGCCCGCACCCATGGCACGGTCTGGAGATCGGCGACGACGCACCGCGCGTCGTGAATGCGTACATCGAGATCACTCCGTTCGATCTCGTGAAGTATGAAGTCGACAAGGCCACCGGTTACCTGCGCGTCGATCGCCCGCAGCGGACGTCATCCCAACCGCCAGCGCTGTACGGATTCATTCCGCGCACCTACTGCGCGACACGTGTGGCGGAGCTCGCGCCGGAATCGGAACGCGGTGACGGAGACCCGCTCGACATCTGCGTGATCAGCGAGCGCCCGATCACGAAGTCGGAGATTCTGCTGCGCGCGCGTGTCGTCGGCGGACTGCAGATGATCGATCATGGAGAAGCGGACGACAAGATCATCGCCGTTCTCGTCGGCGACTACGTGTGGGGAAAGGCGGAACGACTCGACGATCTGCCGCGCATCTTCATCGAGCGCCTGAACCACTACTTCTCGACGTACAAGCTCATTCCAGGCGAAGAGTCACAAACGCGGATTGCTCGTGTGTATGACGCGGTGCACGCGCACGAGGTGATTCGCGCGGCGATGGCGGATTATGAAGAGTCGTTCTTGGAGTGCGGCGGCTTGCCGCCGCCCTGAAGGCGGTGCCAAGGCACCGCACTCCAAGGCTACCGCAGCCACCCCGGCAAAATCCCCTGCCTGCGCGCATCCTCGCGAAACTGGTCATATGCGCGCTGCGCCCGATCCACATAGAGCTGTGCGCCCGGAATCTGCTCCTCGGCATACGCGAGCTGCGTCGTCTGATACGTGAAGTTCTGCGGCTTGAAGCCCATCGCCACGAACCCGCGGATCTCCGCGCGCAACCGATCGATGCGATCGAGCAGCAGATCGAGACTCTCCCTCGCTTGACGCACTCCCTCCTGATACGAGCGCGCCTCGCGACGCCACTTCCATTCGTCGGCATTCTGACCGGGAGCGTCCTGCGGAATGTAGGGAGGCGTATCCATCCGCTGTTCGGTCGCGGGTTTCCCGTAGTGATTCTGCTCCAGCTCCCGGAGCAGGCGCGCGCGCTCCGCGGCCGAGACTTTCAGCGGTCGGGAGGCTGGTGTTGCCTCCGCTTCGACGGGCGCGTTCGACGCACTGGTAGCCGCCTCATCGATTTCCGCCGACGGTATCGAATAGAGCGCGCCGCCGGAGCGGAAGAGGACGACGCCATCTTGTTGTGTGATCGGACCTTCGACGCTGATGCGATCGCCGGAGCGCAGCACGAGCGTGGTAGCGAGGATCAACAGCGTAGCGAAATGCATCGATGCCTCCTATAGAATCCGCCCCGACCGGGGATGGGAAGTAGCACCTCCAACCTGCAATTCTACTGGGTGCTGAGTTCCACCCTCTGCGGGATCCTCTTTCTCATCTTTGATGCCACCCGCCACTTTGTTCATCAGCTCAGCCCCGTGGGACTGCGCCGGCTGACCACCGACCTCGACGACACGGAGAGTAGCAGGTGGCTCAGTTACGATCCGGACAACTTCCAGCTCGTCAGCGGCGCTCTGCTGCAGATCGCGTTGATCGGGGCCGTCGCTTCCACGTTCATGGCTTTGCTCGCCCATCTGGCCAGACCGCGCGCCATCCTCACGGCCGCGCTGATCTGGGCGGCGATCGTTCTGGTCTGGAAGTTCGTGCTCGCTCTCGTTCCTGACGAAGCGGCCCTGATCGCGCTGCGGGGCGCCATTCCGATCTCCTATTTCTTTTTCTATCTCTTTTGGCCGGTGCTCTATCCGCTTCGCCGCCTGGTGGCCCGTCTCGATCGCGAGGCGGAAGCGGCGCAGATGGATGAGGAGCCGACCGAAGAGGCCGTGCAGGCATACATCGACGTCGGCGAAGAGGAAGGGATTCTCGAGGGACCGGAAGGAAAGCTCGTGCATCAGATCGTCGATTTCGGCGATCGCATGGCTCGTGAGCTCATGACACCCCGCATCGACGTTCTCGGCTTCGACGCTTCACGGCCGATGCATGAACTGGCGCGGCTCTTCAGCGAGTCGAAGTATTCGCGCATTCCGATCTATCACAACAGCATCGACACCATCATCGGCATCGTCCACATCAAGGAGATGTACGACGCGATTCTGAAGGCCGAGGATCTGCCCGTGACCGAGCTGGCGCGGCCACCGCTGTTTGTGTCGGAGACCAAGAAAGTCTCCGAGTTGCTGCGCGAGTTTCAGAGCGAGCACATCCAAGTCGCGGTCGTCGTCGATGAATTCGGCGGCACCGCGGGGCTTATCTCGATCGAAGATGTCATCGAAGGGATCGTAGGCGACATCGCCGACGAACATGAGGAAGAAGAGACCACGATCGTCGACCTCGGCGAAGGCAACTATCTCGTCAGCGGTCTGGTTCGCGTCGAACAACTCGAGGAGACGCTGCACGCACAACTGGCCGCCGAAGACTACGAAACAGTGGCCGGTCTCATCTTCACGATGCTCGGCCGCGTGCCGAGCGCCGGTACGGTCGTGACAAAGAATGGGTTTCGATTCGAAGTCGACCGCGCGGACCGGCGGCGGATCTATCGCGTGAAGGTGTCGCGAGACCCGGAGTGGCGGCCGGAAGGGGAGGAAGAGGAAGACTATGCCTAGCGCGAAAGCGCGCAAGCCGCGCTTCGGCACGGTCGCTCTCGTCGGCCGTCCGAATGCCGGCAAATCGACATTGCTCAATCGCATCCTCGGGCACAAGGTTTCGATCGTCTCGAGCAAGCCGCAGACGACGCGCAACCGGATCGTCGGAATCCTCAATGAGAAGCGCGGCCAGATCGCGTTCCTCGACACACCCGGCATTCATCGTCCATTGCACAAACTGAACGTGAGGATGATGGATCACGTGCGCTCGACATTCGGCGAAGCCGATGTCGTGGCATTACTCGTCGACGCTACGGAAGCATTCGGACGCGGCGATGAGTACGTCGTCAATCTGATGCGTGAGCAGAAGGAGAAGTACCCGAAGACGAAACGGATCGTGGTGCTCAATAAGATCGATCTGCTCAAGAAACAAAAGCTCCTCCCATTGATGGAGCGCTACGGATCCCTTGGACTCTTCGACGACATCATCCCGGTCTCAGCGGCGAAGGGGGAGGGAGTCGATGAGCTGGTCGATCTTTTCTTCGCGAACATGAAACCAGGCCAGGCGATCTACCCGACCGAGGATTACACGACGCAGCCGGAAAGATTTTTCGCGGCCGAGATCATCCGGGAAAAGGTCCTGCACCATACGTCCGACGAACTGCCGTACACGACGGCAGTCTCTGTCGATCGATTCGAGGAAGACGAAGAGAAGAACCTGATTCGTATCTGGGCGACGATCGTCGTCGAACGGGAGTCGCAGAAGCCGATCGTCATCGGGAAAGGGGGCTCGATGGTGAAGCAGATTGGTACCGAAGCGCGTCTCGAGCTCGAATCGATCCTCGGTGCCAAGATCTTTCTCGATCTGCACATCAGCGTTCACGAGTCGTGGCGCGAGGACGAGAGATTCCTTGGCGAGCTCGAGTGGCCGCTCTAATAACTAATGTTAAGATGCGCGCTCCATCATCCCCAAGGAGAGATCCATGACCATCAGAAGTGTAGTGAGATCTACGGCTTTGGCCGCCTTGATCCTCCTGTGCGTCGCCAGCGTTTACGCCGACGTTTATGGATCGATCAGCGGTGTCGTACGCGATAACAGTGGCGCGCCGCTTCCCGGTGTGACCGTGAGTGTCACCGGTCCTGTACTTCCGAGGGGTCGCGACACCGTCACGGAATCGAGTGGTACCTATACATTTCAAAACCTGCCACCTGGCAGGTACACCGTTTCGGCGAATCTGACCGGATTGGGAAGTGTCAAAGGTGACGCGATCGTCGCTGTCGACAAAGACACGACGCTCAATCTCGGATTGAGTCCGACGGTGTCGGAGTCGATCACGGTGTCGGCGGCGGCGCCGGCGGTCGACATGAAGTCGACGGAAGTGAACTTCAACTACGACGCGAAGACGATCGAGCGGCTGCCGCTGCCGCGCACGTATCAGGGGCTGTTCCAGCTCACGCCCGGAATCGCCGCCGCGACCGGTTTCGCGCCCGTCGCCGGAGGCGGACGTCAGGAGAACATGTTCCTGCTCGACGGCGCGAGCGTGACCAATCCTCTGTTCGGCTACGTTGGCATCGGCAACACCGATGCGAATGAGCTCGACATCGAGGATTTCAACGTGAAGCGCGGCGCGTTCAGCGCCGAATTCGGACGCGCGACCGGAATGGTCGTCAACGCCGTGACGAAATCGGGCACCAACGAGCTCCGCGGCGCCATCCGGCAGGAGTTCCAGCCGGGCGACTGGGCCTCGACTGCGAAGGATCCGTCCTTCAACGCGAATACCGATCGATCACGGACGGCAGCCAACGTCGGCGGCCCGATCTGGCGCGATCACATCTTCGGCTACGCGTCGGGACGGTACGAGACGATCAACACCACCGGCCGCACGAATTTCTTTGGCCCGGTGCCCGACGAGAAGCAGACGATCAAAGAGACGTTCGGCAAGTTGACTGTCTCTCCGACTTCTTCGCAGTTCCTCTCCATCGGCTATCGTCACATTCCTCTGAATGATCCGAACACCGGCGTGGGAACGTACTCTCTGCCGGAAGTCGGATTCGATTTCAAGAACACGAATCGCATCGCGACGGCTGACTACAACTGGAACGCGAGCAAGAGCACGCTGGTCGAGGCCAAAATCCTTCGCTCCAGCGAAGCGAATCACTTCGTGGCGCGCACCGATCTCGGGTTCAAGCCTGCGTTCAACGTGAAGGATCTTCGGCACATGGGCGCGGTCTCGATTCCCGACCCGGGCGGCAGCGGTCGTCTGGTCAGCGGCGGCGCGTATTACGTTCGCCTGAGCACGCAGGACTACAAGAACAACGACAACAAACTGGCTGTGTCGCAATTTTTCGATTTCGGCGGCATGAACCATCAGGTCAA
>DASXRT010000035.1:0-47029 GCA_036506455.1 Thermoanaerobaculia bacterium | reverse complement strand
GCTCTATGAATCGCTTGGTTTCGTCGATATCGCGCCGTATCGTTACAACCCTGTTTTCGGAACGAGGTACATGGAGCTGGACCTGACGCCGTAGTACTTAAACTTTTGCCATGCGATTTCTTCTCTATGCCGGTGGCGTGTTGCTCGCGTCGTGCGCCGTTGCGCAGACCGTCATCGTGGATGCGGCCGCTGATCGCCACAGAATCGATCCGCGAATTTACGGCGTCGCGTTTGCGACCGCGGCGCAGCTTTCCGATCTCAATGTTCCTACCAACCGCTGGGGCGGAAACACCACCACGCGCTACAACTGGCAGAGCAACGCCAGCAATCACGCGCAGGACTGGTATTTCGAGAGTATCGGTGAGGACAGCGGCATCGCCGGCGACAGCGCCGACAAGTTCATCGCCGACGCGAAGTCCGCCGGCGCCGACGCGATCATGACGATTCCGACGATCGGCTGGGCAGCACAACTCGGCGCGAATCGCGCGAGGCTGGCGAGCTTCTCAGTCGCCAAGTACGGTGCGCAGCAGAGCACCGATCCGTTCATGCCCGATGCCGGGAACGGCGTTCGCCCCGACGGCTCGCTGATCACCGGCAACGACCCGCACGACGCGAACATGGCGGTCGACGCGCAGTTTCAGGCGGCGTGGATCCGTCATATGAGCGGCGTTCGTTACTACGCTCTCGACAACGAGCCATCGCTCTGGCACGCCACGCATCGCGATGTGCATCCCGAAGGCGCGCGCATGGATGAAATCGCGAAGAAGATGGTCGACTACGCGCGCACCATCAAGTCGATCGACGGCAACGCCATCGTCCTCGGACCCGAGGAGTGGGGTTGGCCTGGCTACTTCTTCAGCGGCTATGACCAGCAGTGGGCCGATGCGCATGGATGGTCGAGCTTCCTGATCGCGATGCACACGGAGGTCGTGAATACGTTCCATATCTGCTCGAGCAGATGAAGGCGCAGTCGAATGGCGTTCGGTTGCTCGATGTCCTCACGGTCCACTTCTACCCGCAGGGAAGCGAGTTCAGTGACGACACATCGACATCGACGCAGCTCCTCCGCAATCGCTCGACGCGATCGCTGTGGGATCCGAATTACAAAGACGAGTCGTGGATCAATGACAAGGTGATGCTCATCTCGCGGCTGCGCGGCTGGGTGAGCTCCTTGTATCCCGGCACGCAGATCGGCATCACCGAGTACAACTGGGGCGCCGAGAAGCACATCAACGGCGCCACGGCGCAAGCGGACATCCTCGGCATCTTCGGCCGGGAGGGACTCGATCTCGCCAATCGCTAGACGACACCGGAGACCGGCTCGTTCGCATACAACGCCATCAAGATGTATCGCAACTACGACGGACAGAAATCGACGTTCGGCGACGTCAGTGTGCGCGCAACAGTGCCCGATCCCGACACACTCGCCGCATTCGCCGCGATTCGTGATCGCGACGCCGCGCTCACGATCATGCTGGTGAACAAGTCCCTCAGCGGCGATCGCGCCGTGACGATCGATGTTCGCAATCGCGCCATGATCGCTCCCGCGGAGCGTTGGCAGCTCGCGTCGACGGATCCGATCACCCGGCTCGCCGATGTCTCGCCGTCCGGCGCAAAAGTCGTCGTCACGATTCCGGCGCAGAGCATCACTCTCCTCGTGGTGCCGACCACGCATCGCCGTGCCGCGCGCCACTAGAATGTGCGCGTGAATATCCGTGAGACCCTCGAGAAGATCGAATACGACACGCTCGTGCCCCGCGCGGCGAAGAGCGCCGAGACCCGCGGCCGCGATCGCGACGAGCCTGAAGACGATCTCCGGCCGTCGTATCAGCGCGATCGCGATCGCATCGTCCACTGCAAAGCGTTCCGTCGCCTCAAGCACAAAACGCAGGTGTTTCTCGCGCCGGAAGGCGATCACTATCGCACGCGCCTGACGCACGTGCTCGAAGTGACGCAGATCGCCCGGACGATCGCTAAGTCCTTACGCCTCAATGAAGTCCTCACCGAAGCGATCGGCCTCGGACACGACCTCGGGCACTCCGCGTTCGGTCATGCCGGCGAGGCCGCGCTCAACAAGCTGGTGAAGGGCGGATTCGATCACTACCGGCAATCGGTGCGCGTCGTGGAGAAACTCGAGAACGACGGACGGGGATTGAATCTGACGATCGAGGTCCGCGACGGGATCCTCAAGCATTCGAAGGGCCAGAAGGGCGAGCTGTTGCGCTCGCGTCCGAAATCGCGCGCGCTGACGCTGGAGGGCGACATCGTGCGCATCTCCGACATCGTCGCCTACGTGAATCATGACATCGACGACGGCATTCGCGCCGGCATCATCGCCGCGGACGACATTCCGCAAGACATCCGTGACACGCTCGGCCAGAGCGGCAGCGATCGGATCGATCGCATGGTGCGCGACGTCATCGCCGCGACGCTCGCTTGCGACTACGAAGCGATCTCCATGTCGCCCGAGGTGTACGAAGCACTGGAAGCTTTGCGCACATACATGTTCGACAACATGTATCTCACGCCGGCGGTGCGGAACGAGTTCGAGAAAGCGCAGAAGATGTTGATCGCGCTGTTCGAGCACGTGACGACGCACCCGGACGAGTTCCTTGACATGAACAACGGCGAGCCGGTGGAACGGCTGGCGATCGATTTCATCGCCGGCATGACCGATCGCTACGCGATCAACCTGTACACGACGTTGTTCCTGCCACGACCTTGGAACTGATTTGGAGTGCGGCGGCTTGCCGCCGCTTTCCAAATTAAAAAAGCGCTCCATACGCGGAGCGCTCTTCCAAAGTTGCGACTGAATGCTTTTTTATCGTCCCACGCGCGCTGTAGCGCCGCGCTTCCCGGCATTCAGGGAGTCGCGGAGATCCTTGCCGGCCTTGAAGCGGACGTTCTTCGACGCAGGAATGTTGATCTTTTCCTTGGTGCGAGGATTGCGGCCCTCGCGCGCCTTGCGGTGGCTGACGGAAAAGCTTCCCAGGCCGGGGATTGCGCAACGCTCACCGCGCTGACAGGAGTCGGAGATGTAGCCGACGAACGCATCAAACGCCGCCGAGGCCTCCTTCTTCGAAATGCCGGCCTGCTCGGCAATCGCGGTGATGACGTCACCCTTACCTGCCATAAAAAATTCCTCCTGTTGTCTGCGGGAAAAAAGAATATAAGCGAGTGCTCGACAATCTAGGAAAAGAGTCAGTGATTGTCAACGGGATTCTCCCGCTCGATTTCTGTTTGATTTCGCGCGCGATTCTCCACGTCGCTGCGGCGGATTCGGCGAAGCGCTTCCATGTATCCGCGAAGTACGGAAACGACCTGAGCGTGACTCCACGTCATCGGTGCGACCGAAAGCGGCGTGCCGTCGTACGGATCGATCTGTTCTGGCAACACGAGCGACGGCAAAGCCTTCGAGCGCGCCCAGCGCACGAGGTCGAGCGCGGACTGCAGCTCGGCAACGCTCATCGCGCGCGCGATCGTGTGTTCGGCCAGCCATAACGTGCAAATCAGCCACGGATTGCCCGGCACGCGTCCCGTTTCTTCGGAGATGCGGTGATAAGCATCGCCCTGATATCGCGCCACGCCGCCGACCTCGGTTTGCACCCAGAGATGGTCGCGGATCGCTTCCATCGTGCCACCGACGAGCGCGCTTTCGGCTGGAAAGACGTCGAGGTAGAAGACCGCGAAGGTCGAGGCGTCGATGGTTTTGTCGAGCTCGAGCTCGTCGGCGCGGACGACGAGACCGCGCGCGAAGCGCCGCTCATCCTCGAGCCACAGATGACGGATCATCGCCTCGCGCACTTCATCCGCCGCGGTCGCGTAGAGACTGCGCCGCTCCTGATCGTTGAAGACATTGGCGATCTCCGCCGCCGCATTCAATCCCGCACATACCGACGCACACGTGAAGGTGAAGATGCCCTGGCGCTCCTCCCACATGTCGAAGCTCGGGAGCGGAAGATGCGTGTCGGGATTGCGAAAACGCATCATGAACTCCGCCGGCTGCACGACGAGACGCTGATAGACAGAGCGCAGCAGCTCCAGGTCGCGCGTCCGCTCGTAATGGCGACGGAGCATCCAGACGACCAAGGCGGTCTCGTCTTCCTGAATCGGAAGCTGCGGCTTCCCGTTCCGGATCCACGGATGCCAGAGAGGCGCAAGAGAACCGTCGGGGTTGTACTTGTGCAGCAGATAACCCTCGTCCTTGATCACTTCGTGAACGAAGTGAATGAAGCGGCGTGTGATCTCGGGAAAGCCGGCACGATCGACAGCGTCGCAGACGAACGCGCCGTCGCGGCCCCACATGTACGAATAGTGATCGTTGTGTCCCCACTGAATATCGGAGTCGTTCGCAGCCAGGACCGCGCCGCCGTTGTCGCATTGCGTGCGGATGATGAGCAGCGAACGTCGATAGAGGTTGATGATCTCGTCCGGCAGATCGGATAAGTCGTCGGCCGGTTTGTGCACCCAGGTGTACCAGTACGATGCCGTCCGCGCGAGGACGCGCGAGGCTCCTTCTTCACGGATCGCGCGGTCGAGCTCGCGCACATCGTCGTAGTGGTGTCCCGCGCAGATCCAGTAGAGAACCGTGGCATTCGCCTGCGGTTCCAAATGAACGGAGATCCCCACGGTCGAGTCGACCGCGCCCTGGGCGATCGCCGACATCGACAGCTCGCCATCCTCGGCATCGCGCCATGTTCCCTCGGCACCACCGATGCCGCTGCGCCCGCATGTGTACTCGGAGATTCCGGCTTCGCCTTCGCTGGCGCCGTTGATCAGAACGTAGCGCGCCGCCTTGTAGTGAATGACCGCGCGCGGCTCAGGGTCGAACATCGCCGTATCGCCAATCGCGTTGCCGTACAGGTTCAAATCGTGATGGAGAAACAGCTTGATGTCTCGCGTGTCGCTTCGTGTGTTGCGTACGACGATCTTGCGCACGTAGACATTGGCGTCGACGTCGACGGCGTCGTAGCAGTTGAGGCGCAAACCCATCTCTTCGTTCTCGCAGACCACGTCGGTGACGAGTGTGTCCCGCAGGTATCCGAGGGTTTTTTTCCATTGGGGATGCTCGATCCAGCGGAGCATGCCGTCGGCCCATACGCCGAAGCGGAATCGCGCCGCGGCGTGGTTCTCCATGCCGACGTGCGGGAAGTAGAAGTCAGCGAGCCGGTATTGCGAATCGAATGCGATGAGGAGGGAGCCGTTGCCGATGGGTAGGTCGCGAGGCATGGCAGCGTGCGGCGCGATAGTTTATCGCGAACGGCTGAGCACGAATGCCGTAAAGCCGTCTGCGCCGGAGTCGGGTGTCAGGCGGAGCACTCCTTGTTCCACCCACCGGCGCGCCCCTTCGGGAACGAAGCGAGCGATGTCCGCGCGCGTGAACTCGCTCTTCGTGCGCAAAACCGCATCGACCACGCCGTCGTTTTCCTCCGGCTCCAGCGAACAGGTCGAATAGATGACATGCTCGTCAGCGATGTCCAATGCGGAGGCGAGCAGTTGTTTCTGCAACGACACGAACGTCACCAGGTCACCGTCGTGAAGTCTCCACTTGATCTCCGGGTTCTTTCGGATCGTACCGGTGGCGCTGCACGGCGCATCGAGCAGAACGACAGGAAAACGGCGGCGGAAGGGCGGTTCTCTTCCGTCGGCGACGAGCAGCCGCGATTGCCGGCCGGCCAGCGGCTGCAGACGCGTGATCGATACGTCGCTGCTGGTCACCGTCACACCTCGACTGCGCATGTAGAGCGTCTTGCCACCCGGTGCCGCAGCGATATCGAGAATGTCGCGTCCCGCACTCGCCGCAATCGCCGCGATCACTGCGCTCCCTTCGTCCATCGGATAAAAACGCTCGCGATCGAGATCGGCGGAGGAACCTCCCAGTTTGAATATGTCTGGAACGAGCTCCGATGGCGCAGCCGAGGGCGGCGGCGCTCCGCTGAGCAGAAGCACGTCGGGATACGAGAGTTGCTGATTTGCCTCGGCTATTCTCTCGGCGCGCACTTCGCCGAACGTGCGCGACCAGCGATCGATCAGCCACTGCGGATGGGCAAACTTTGTCGCGAGATCGGGCGGTTCGGGCAGTCCCTTTGTCGCGCGGCGAAGAACCGCGTTCACGAAGCCTCGCGCGCGTGCGGCACGGCGCGACGCGAGATCGACGGTCTCGGAGACGGCTGCATACTGCGGCACATCCATGAACTGCATCTGGTAGATGCCGATGCGAAGAATGTCGACGACCAGCGGATCGAGCTTGGCGATCCTGCGATCCGCGAACGTCTCGATCGCGTGATCGAGTCGCGAGCGCCAGCGCAAGACGCCGAGGACGATGGTGCGGACGAATCCCGCTTCGCCGAGAAGGACGATGGAGGCGTAGAGCGATTCGCGATCGATGCGGCGCAGCAGCTCGAGCGCGCGCTCGCGCTCGGTCACGGCAGCGGCGCTCCCGCGCGCCATCCGAGCCCGCGTGCGACGTCGGCCGCCGCCGCTCTGGGCTTTCCGGGTCGGCGCAGCGTGATGAGACGGAGCCCATCGATGGTCACCGCATCATCGATGGCCGCGATGACCCGTGTCGCGCCGCCGGCTTCGGCGGCAATTTCCATATCAACAATCCTGATCGTCTCGCCACCACTCTCGAAAAAAACCCCCGGCCACGGATCGAACGCGCGAAAACGGTTGTAGATGTTCTCCGGCGTTTCCGTGAACGTGACGAGCCCTTCCCTTTTCTCGATCTTCGGCGCATACGTCGCGCGGCTGTGATCCTGCGGCGTTTCACGCGGCAGCTCGCGCAACACGCGCCCGAGCAGCTCTGCGCCGCGATGCGCGATCCGGCGCGACAACGACGGCGTATGTTCGCCGGCGCCGATGTCGATCGACTCGATCGCCAGGATCGGACCATGATCGAGCTCTTCGTCGACGCGCATGATCGTGACGCCAGTCGAAGTCTCGCCCCCCTCGATGGCCCTCTGGATCGGCGCCGCGCCGCGATATCGCGGCAGAACCGACGCGTGCACGTTGAGGAATCCGAGTCGAGGGATCTCGAGCAGGTTCTTCGGAAGAATTCTGCCGTACGCGACTACAACGGCCACGTCAGGGGCGATCGATTGGATGCGTTGCAGAAATGGTTCGTCGCGGATCTTCGCCGGCTGTGTGACGTCGAGTCCGAGCTCACGGGCTCTCGTCGCGACCGGCGGCTGCTTCATCTTCATGCCCCGCCCGGCCGGCTTATCCGGTTGCGCCACGACGAGCGCGATCTCATGCTCGCGCGCAACCGCCTCCAGCGTCGGAACGGCGAAGTCGGGCGTGCCGAAGAAGACGACGCGCAAAACGCGCGCGATCGTATCAGGTGGTCGTCGTAACGGCCGGCGGCTGGTCCTTCACCTTCGGCGTCGGCGGAACCGGCGCCGTCGGCTTCCGGGTGATGTTCTTCCCCTCGACTCCGGTGCTCGGCTCGGGAGCCGGTCCGGGCATGCCGTGCTGCGTCGGCGTTTCCGATTTCTTCTGCGGCGGGTGAGTCATCGCCGGAGGGGCGTTCTGATAGTCGCGTGGCACGGGCTCCCCGCGGCAACTCGCAAGTGCCATGACGAGAATGGTGGCCGACAGGCGTCGCACGCGGAATGGATGAGTTCAAATAGAATGCCGGACTGCAGGAGGAAACATGAAACGGGCTTTGGCAACGATTCTCGTCATCCTCATCGCCTCCGCCGTCATGGCGCAGATCCCCGAGGGCGACCAGCAGTGGAACGCACGGGCGGAGGGGAGCCAGAACGGGCATGCGAAGCCCGATCGCATCAATGCGGCGATCGCCGCCTATCAGCGGGCCATCGCCCAGGATCCGAACGATCTCGAGCCGCATTGGAAGTTGCTCAGGGCACTGCGCTTCAAAGGCGCCTACATGGCCACGACGAACGAAGAGAAGCGGCAGATTTACGGCCAGGCGAAGAAAGCGGGAGAAGAAGCGCTGGCCGTCGTCGACAAGAAGCTCTCGGCGAAAGGGATCAAGTCCGTAGCGAAAGCAACGGAGAGTCAGGTCGCGGAAGCGGCGAAGTCGATTCCGGGTGTCGCCGAGACCTTTCTCTGGGACGCGATCAATTGGGGCGAATGGGCGCTCGCTTACGGCAAGCTCGCCGCGGCACGGCAGGGCGCGGCCGATCGCATCCGCCGCGGAGCGACGATCGCGAACCTCGCCGAACCGCGCCTGGAAGGCGGATCACCGTCGCGCGTTCTCGGCCGGCTGCACGACCAGACACCACGCATACCGTTCATCACCGGCTGGGCATCGAGCCGGGAGGCCGTGAAGTTCCTCAACGAATCATTGAAGATCGACCCGAGCAACAAGATCACGATCGTCTTCCTCGCCGAGGCGATGGTGGCAAACAATTCCGACACGAAGCCTCAGGCGGTACAGATGCTGCGCAACGCCGTAACCGCGCCGGTCGATCAGAACTACGTCGTCGAGCAGACCGCCGCGCTCAACGACGCGAAGAATCTGCTCAAGCGGTGGGGCGCGTAAGCGCGACGACGATCTCGCCGGTGGCGAATGTTTCGACCTCGCGGAAGCGAAGGCCGCTCTCGGTCTCCGCTTCCAGCTCGATCGGCACGCGCTTGAGCGTCTCGATTTCTCCGCCCAGCCGCTTCCACGCCGCTTCCTTCGCGGTCCAGAAGTGAAGCATCGCGTGCGCGATGCGACAGCGACGCATCGTCGCCGCTTCCGCATCGGTCAGAAACAGATGTGCCGCCGCCTCTTTCATCTCGCGCAGTTCTTCTACGTCGATGCCGATGGGCTCGCGATCGATTGCTGCGGCGGCGTATGTTCCTGAATGTGCGATAGAGATGTAGTGCTCGCCCCTCATCCGGCGCTTCGCGCCACCTTCTCCCGGCGGGAGAAGGATCTGGAGGTCTCTTGCTAGCTGCTTCAATGCGATTCGGCTGAGTTTCCACTCGGCCTTTCGCTTCGGCAGCCGGAACGAGTCGACGATTTTCAGTTCGTCGGCGGTGAACCACTCGGCGGATAGGTCGGCGTCGCTGATTACGATCGCGCGGCCGCGCCATGACTCCGGCAGCACGACACGCCTCATGGCTTCGGCGACGGGACCGCGGCGACGAAGTGATTCGAGCCGTCCGCGTCGATGATCGTCGCATAGCCGATGCCGGTGCCGGCGATCATCGTCATCTCGACGACGTCGTTCTCGTCGATCGAGACGCCGAGCTGCTGCTCGACATCGGTCACATGAAAAGATTCGTCTTCCGGTAATCCCATTTCGATCGCGCGACCGATCTCCTCACCGCCGCGCGTGCGAACCGCGATGCGGAACGTCGCCGGGATCTCGCCGACGTTCACGACGCCGACATTGATCCTGCGCGCGCCCGGGCCGCCGCCGGGGAGGCCGACGAGCGTCAGATCGTTCGCATCCGATCCTGCGCTCGCCGAATCTCGCATCGAGAGCGGACTCTCGATCGAGCCGCCGGAGCGGCGCGCGGCGTCGTACGTTTCGACGCGCGCGACCGGGCCGCGGTCGCCGCGATAGTCGATCCACAACACGCCGAGGCTGTCGGGGGCGCGAAAGAGATTCTTGACGACGTCTTCCCATCGCAGCGTGCGACCGCCGCCGAGCGTGACGCGCCGGTCGATGCGCGTGTCGCCGGCGACGTAGCGCAGTCCGAGCGCGATCGGATCCTTGAACGGATTGTGCAGCGTGAGATCAGAACGCCAGAAAGCGCCGCCGACCCCCGGCGTGCTTCCGATCGACGGAAAGAGTAGCCGTGAACGTGCGCCGATCGCCGTCAACTCTTTCGATCTTGGAACGCGAATCAGACGGAGATAGGCATCGACGACATTGCGTCGCGGTCCCGGCTTGCGCGTCCATAGCTCCACGCCCCGCACCGAGCGCGCATAGTCGTAGTTGTCGTCGAGGTAGGCGGCCACCGCCTGTGCGCGGACAGAGTTGTCGACGCCGTCGAAGACATCGAATCCCTGCGGAGAGCGCCGCAACACGAGTGGCGGCTTGGCGCTCTCGAGCGCCTCGATCGCCTCGCGCTGAAAGCGGGCCGGCGAGAGGATCGGGACCTGATAAAAGCGCGTCGGGTTCGGCCGGTCCAGAAAGAAATACAACGCCGGCTGGTTCGAAAAATCAAAGATCGGCGCTCCCTTCCGGGTGAGGTCATAAACGTGATACCTCACCGACTCGATCCGCCCCTTCACCTCCTCGGCCACCGGATCGCGAATGAATCCTTTGACGCGCGGTTGATAGCGCACGAGATCATCGAGGCGGAAGTTCAGCACGTCCGGAACCCACAACGCCGTGATCAGTAGCGGTAGCACAGCGACCGCAGCCACCAGCAGGAACGCCGGTCCGTTGGCGTCGCGCCATAGAGGTGCGACTTCTTTCGCGAAGATCACGAGCAGCGCCAGGATCATCGGCCCGATCATGAACGCAGAGAAATACTGATGCTGAAAGTCCGCGCGCCCGAGCGCGCTGCGCTGTGTGAGCAGCGCGAACGCGGTGAGCGCGAGGAGCGCGACATCGATCCACTCGCTCTTCCTCCGGATCGCGCGTTGGATCAGGCACACGATCGAGACCGCGATGACGAGCGGATTGAGGATGAAGCGAAAGTTCTCGAAGATCAGAAAGTCGGCGATGGTCCGTAGGCTCAGGTTTCTGCGAAACGTCGTGGTCATATCGGGGAAAGGGATCGACCAGACGGCGTCGATGATGCGCGGGATCGTGATGAACGACGACTCGAAGAATGCGCCGAGCGCGCCGCGTGATCCAAGATAAATGAGGAAGGGCAAAGTGCCGGCCAGGATGCCGAGGATGAAAGAAATGAGACCCCGCGCGCGTCCGATGAACGCGAGAAACAGGAGGCCTCCACCGATCGAGTACAAGCCGATGTCGAAGCTGAAGAAGAGAGCGAGCGCGGCCAAGACGCCGCCGAAGAAGATCAACAGCGGGCGAAGGCGGCCGCGAACGCCCGCGATCACGAAAGCGAGAACGGCGATCTCGAAGAAGATCCGCTCGTTGTCGACCGTCGTCACCGCGCCGAGGAGCATCGTGGCGATGGCGAGCGGGATCGAGCCGAAGATGGCCATGCCGAGATACCAGAGCGCCGGCGAAGCGAAGGCGCCGAGGACGACGGGGCGCGCCAGAGCGACATCGAGATCGCGGCCGAAGAGCTGAAACAGCCACGCGTCGAGCTGACCGTCGTGCATCAGGCCATGCAGCACGAAGACGTCGCGATACGGCGCCTTGCCGCGCAGATAATCGGAAGCGGGACCGAGAGACTCGCCCCGGTGAAAGAGATCGAGCCACTGCGTGACGTTCGCCGTCGACGCGTAGCTGAAGCAATAGAGCAGCAGCGGGATCGCGGCGTAGGCGACGATCGCACGCACGTGCGATGGAGGCTCGACTTCGCCACCGCGGAGCGCAAACGCGATGCCGGCGAGGACGGCCACCATCGTCACCGAGATCGCCACGGCCGCGGGGATGAGCATCAATCCCAGAATGGGAAGGATGACGAGCGGCAGGCCGGCGAGCGCAAGGCGCTTGAGCCCCGTCAGGAAATCGATATCGATCAAGAGTGAGGCCAGCCGGGCGACGAACACAAATACAATCCAGAAAAGCAACATGAAAAACAGAACGAAAACAATCTCTAAGAATAGAGTTGGGATGTGAGCGATTCGCCTGGCCGTGGCGATGTAGCGGAAGAGGATCCATCCGAAACCATTCGTCAGGATCATCGCGTGATATGGCGCGAGGTCGCGCGCGAAGAGCTGGCGCAACCAGAGCGTCCGCTCGAGGGTGATGACGACGCGCGGCAGCACCAGCGACATGACGAGCGGGATCAGCAGCGGCCAACCCCATTTGAAAGTCGTCAGGTAGAGAAACGGCGCCAGGAAGTACGGCGCCACAAAGAGCAGTGACGCCAGATGGCCATGACGTCGAAGCGATCGGTCGACGCGCGCCCCGTAGCGGTGCAGCACGATCGTCAGAAGCGGCACGACCAGAAAAAAGAGAGCCGCGGTCGCGTAGTCGCGCGCTTTCGACGCATTTTCGATCGTGACGCGGCCGACGGCGACATGCGGCGTCGGAGGAAGGCCACGCAGCAGCAGCGTCGAGGAGAGAAAGATTCCGGTGGCGAAGCAGAACGCGGCGATCCAGATCAGGGCCGAGATGGCCCGCGCAGGGAGATCACGCCCGGCGTCGCTCACGCGGCGAGTGTAATCGAGAAGCCGCTTCGACCACCGCGTCGTGCAACGCCTGAATACTCGCCGTCTTCGCCTCGACGTCGGGTCCGCGTCCGTATCGGCGAATCGTCTCGCTCGTCACAGGGCCGATCGACGCGATGAGGGCGCTATGGAGAAGTCGAGAGCGCTCTTCCGGCGCAAGCATGTCGAAAAAGTTCGACACCGTTGAGCCGCTCGTGAATGTCACGACATCGATCGCGTCGCTTGCGATCAGCTCACGCAACTCGGCCAGATCTTCATCGACGGCGATCGTGCGGTACGCCACGCCGATGTCGACCTCGCCGCCACGGCTGCGCAACGTTTCGACGAGTTCGTCACTTCCCTCGGCAGCGCGAACGACGGCGATGCGCTGCTTTGGATCGAGAAATGGGAGGAGAGCAGTCGATTGAAACTTCTCCGGGACGATGTCGGCGACGATGCCGCGCTCGCGCAGCTCTGCCGCTGTCGTGTCGCCGACTGCCGCGATTCTCGATCCGGCGAGCGTTCGGGCATCCCTGCCTCTCGACAACAGGCGATCGAAATACGCTCGGACGCCGTTCACCGACGTGAACGCCACGACGTCGTACTCCCCGTCGATCACGCCATCGAGCGAGTCGAACGACGCCGGAGGCACGGTCCGAATCGTCGGGAACTGCAGCACATTCGCTCCCGAATCCGCGAGAAGCTGCACGAGCTGCGAAGCCTGGTCGCGAGCGCGCGTCACCACGACGCGCTTTCCGAAGAGCGGCTTCGTCTCGAACCAGTCGATGACCTCGCGCAGCTTCACCACCTCACCGACGACGATGAGCGCCGGCGTCGGCATCTTCGCTTCCGCGACGCGCTGCTCGATGTTGCGCAGCGTGCCGACGACCGTCCGCTGATCGGGCCGTGTGCCGTTCGAGATCACCGCCACGGGGCGATCGGCCGGAGCGCCATGCTCGATCAACTTCTGCGAGATCGCTGGCAGGTTGGCGAGCCCCATCATGAAGACGATCGTGCCATCGAGCTGTGCCAGCGCCGGCCACCTGATGCCGGTCGAGCCTTCCTCGGCTTCATGTCCGGTCACGAGAGTCACCGACGTCGCATAGGATCGGTGGGTCACTGGAATTCCGGCGTACGCCGGTCCGGCGACTGCTGAGGAAATACCGGGAACGATCTCGATCGAGACGCCCGCGGCGATCAGCTCCTCCGCTTCCTCGCCGCCGCGGCCGAACACGAACGGGTCGCCGCCCTTGAGCCGAACGACCTTGCGACCCTTCTTCGCCTCGTCGATCAGGACCTGGTTGATCTTCTCCTGCGGAAGCGTGTGCGCCGCGGCGCGCTTGCCGGCGTAGATGATCTGCGCAGCTTTCGAAATGCGCGCGACGATCTCTTTCGATACGAGCGCGTCGAGCACGACGACATCGGCCGACTCGAGGAGCTCCGCGGCGCGCAGGGTCAGCAGACGAGGGTCGCCTGGACCTGCACCGACGAGGTAGACACGACCGCTTGTCGGTTCGGACGCCCGGAGATCGTCATAGATCGAGCCGATCACCTCTTGTGGATCACGACCGCTGCGGCGCACGCGCTTCACTCCGTCGTATGCTCGAATTGTCAGCTCGCCATCGTCCGTCGTCGCATGCACGGCAATGACCGAATAGCAGTCGAGCCGCTCGCCGAATCGTTGCAGGACGCCGCGCTCGCATTGCGCGGCGAGCTCGCTCGACTTGTCGGTAATCGATGCCGCGGCCTCGCGCGCGGAATTGTTCTTCACCAGCGTCTCGATGGCGATGATTCCCTGCCCCGCGGCCGGAATCATCTCGTCGACGGAGAACCAGCTCGTGATATCGCTCTGCCGTCCGAGACGCGTGAGCCCAGCCGCGGCCAGAACGATGCCGGCGTATTGCCCGTTTCGAGTCTTGTTGATGCGCGTCTCGACGTTGCCGCGGATCGACTCGATCTCGAGATGTGGAAACTTCTCCATGAGTTGCGCGCGGCGGCGGGGAGAGCTCGTGCCGATCGTCGATCCGGCCGGCAGATCGGTGATCGAAACGCCATCGGGATGAACCCACACGTCGCGCGGATCGCCGCGCTCCAGGAAACCAGCCAGCGTGAATTGAGGTGGAATGATCGACGGCACGTCTTTGAGGCTGTGCACGGCCAGATCGATCTCACCGCGATCGAGCGCCTCCTCGAGCTCTTTGATGAACAGACCCTTGCCGCCGACCGCAGCGAGCGGCACATCCTGGCGCTTGTCGCCGCTCGTCTTCATCGATACGACATCGACGCTGAACCCGGCATCGCTGAGTTTTCGCGCCACTTCATTCGCCTGCCACAGCGCGAGCGGACTGCCGCGAGTGCCGATGCGGATGCGGCTCATCACAGTCCGAAGAGCTTTCGGATCGTGCGGCGCAGCGACTCGCGCTCGTGCGGCTCGTCGGACGACTCCTTCAACTGCAGGATCGGGTAGTGCAGGATCTTGTTGATCATCTGCGTCGTCAGCATCTCGATCGCCTCGCGCTGCTCTGCCGACACCGGTCCCAGTTTCCGCAGGCACTTCTCCACTTCGGCCACGCGAATGGTCTCGAGCCGCTCCTGCAGATCGACGATCGTCGGCACTGCATCCTGAGCGACCAGCCGCCGGCGGAACGCGTCGACCTCGCGCGCGACGATCTCCTCGGCATCGCTCGCCTTCTGTTGTCGTGCCTCGAGGTTCGCATCGGCGACGCTCTGCAGGTCGTCGACGTTGTAGACGTATGCGCCATCGATCTGAGTGATGGCCGGATCGATGTTCCGTGGCACGGAGAGATCGATGAGAAACAGGTTTCGATTCCGGCGCGAGTGCAGCGCGCGCTCCACCTGTGCCGGCACGATGACGAAGTGCGGCGCCCCGGTCGAGGCGATGACGATATCGCACGAGGCGAGCCGCTCGTCGATCGCATCGAACTGCACGGCATCGCCTGAAAAGCGTCGAGCCAGATCGACGGCGCGCTCGTACGAGCGATTGGCGACGAAGACCTGCTTCACCTCGTGTTCATGAAGGTGCTCGGCGGTCAGTTCAGCCATATCACCGGCGCCGAGGAGAAGGACGCGGAGGCCGCGGAGCTCGCCGAAGATTTTCTTCGCCAGTTCCACGGCCGCATACGGAATCGAGACGGCATGCTCACCGATGCCTGTTTCGGTCCTCACTTTCTTGGCCACGCGCATCGTGTTCTCGAACACCTGCGTGAGCAATGTGTCGAGGTTTCTGGTCTCGAGCGCAACCTGGAAAGCGGTGCGAACCTGGCCGCCGATCTGTGGCTCGCCGACGATCATCGAATCGAGTCCCGAAGCGACACGGAAGAGATGTTTGACGACATCGGCGTGACGGAGGATGTAGAGATACTGCTCCAGCGCATCGCGGTCGCTCCCGGCGTGACCAGCCAGCCAGTTGACGACCGGCTCGATCACGTCTTCCGTATGCGCGGAGACAATTGCCTCGACGCGGTTGCATGTCGAGAGCAGCGCCGCGCCATCGGTGCCCGGCAGCTCTCGCAGCGAACGCAGAAATTCGGGAAGCTGAGCGTCAGAGACGTTCAGACGCTCGCGCACGCCGACCGGTGCCGTGCGGTGATTCAAGCCGACGAGGACGAGGCTAGCCATGCGCGATCCCCAGAATCGCCACGACGATGGAGACGAACGCTCCGGCGGAGATGAAGATCATCCGGCGGGCGTGGTACACGCCGCTGATGTAGGACTGCAGCAGAATGGCGAAAAAGATCCAGGCGACAATCGCGCCGATCTCTTTCGCGCTCGGCACCATGAGCCCTGCGGTCGTGCGATACGACCACAGCACACCGGCGATCAGACCGACGGTGTAAATGCTGAAACCGATCGCTAGCGCGCGATAGCTGACCGTCTTGCAGACATTCAAGCTCGGGATCATCTCCCAGAGTGCGCCGCGCTGCTTCGACTTGAGAGCACGATCCTGCACGTACGCCAGAAGAGTGAAGGCCAGGCCGATCAGCAGGCAGGCCACACCGACCGTCGACAAGAGGAGATGCGCCGTGAAAAGCGACGATCTCAGCGACGGATCGAGGTGCGCGAAGGGCTCGCCGACGACGGCCGCGACAGCGAGTAGCAACAGAACCAGCGGATAGACGAAAAACGACGCTGCATAGACGCGGTAACGGATGTACAGCGCCAGCTCCACGGCCAGGATCGTCCACGACATGAACGCCGCCGCCTCGGGCAGATTCGTCAGCGGCGGATGATGGGTGCGCACGCAGATCGTACCGATCCAGATCGTATGCGCGACGAAGCCGCCCATCATGATGATCAACGCGGTCCGCTGCGGCCTCGTGTCTCGGGTGAACAGCGAGACCAGCGCGATGAGCGTCCCCAACCCGTAACAGAGCAACGCGACATGGAGCGCAACGGCGGGGCCGAGGAGGGTCATGGGGTCAGTTTCTTACAGAATACGCGGATCTTCATGCGCGGCGGCGAGCCGCAATCATAAGCTCCTTCAGAAAATCGGCGAATTCGATCGCTGCTGCACTGAGTGCTTTGCGAAAGCCGGTATCCCGGCCGATGTCGGGATTGGGATTCACGTCGATGATGCACAGCTCGCCCGTGCGGCGCTGCCGGATGTCGAAGCGGCAGTAACCGCCGATGGAGAGTACAGTCGCGGCGCGTGTGCATAAGCCGGCGACCTCACGCCGCAACGTGTCATCGATCACAGCCGGCGTTCTGTTACTCGTCGCGCGATCTTCGGCTGATCCCGAGGACCACTTGGCCTTCCAACCGACGACACGCTGCTTCGGTGCGAGTTCCGGGGAAAAGACGATCTCGCCCGGCGGGAGCACGACGATTCCGTCCGCGCCGTAGAACAACGCTTGATTCAGCTCGCGGCCGTCGATGAACTCCTCGACGAGCGCCGGCTGATCGTACGTCTCGATCACGTATGCACAGCGCGCGGCGATCTCTGAGCGCAATCTGCAGACTGCGTCGGCATCGATGCCGATGCCCGCGTCTTCGAGCGACGGCTTCACGATCCAGAGGCCATCGACAGCCGGCAGGTCGCCGGCTGAAGTGACAAGAAATCCGCGCGGCGTGCTGATGCCCGAGGAGTTGAGAAGTCGCTTGCTCATCCACTTGTCGCCGCAGATGCCGACAGCAATCGGGTCGCAACCGGTGAACGGGATGCCGAGCATCTCCAGCGCCAGAGCGAAATGCATTTCCCAGCGCGGAGTGCCCTGGACTCCTTCGCAGAGGTTGAAGACGACATCCGGTTTGTTCCTGCGCAGCTCATCGATCGCCGGCTGCACACGTCTCACCGGAAGCAGTGTCGCGCCGAGGAGGGAGGCGACCTCGCGCGCGGTGTCGGCGACTTCCTCCTCGCCGGTGCGCTCGAACTCGTTGAGGTGTGTCTTGAGCGCGGCGTCGTCGTTGTACGTGACTACGACGCGCACGCGCTCCACCTGCGCATTGCGCTTTCGACCACACGGCCGATCACATCATCGTACTGCCAGCCGATGCGCGTGGCCAGGATGATCAAATCGCTCGTCACCGGATTCATGCCCGGCAGCGGATTCACCTCGACGAAATTCGGCACGCCGTCGCGATCGCGCCGGATATCGACACGCGCGACGTCGCGCCAATCGAACGCGCGCCAGACTGCCCTGGCCAACGCCTCGATCTCTTCGTTGCGGAAGACGCGGTAATCGACGCGTTCGAGGTAGTCGCGCTTCACCTCCAGCGAGTAGATGAAGTTCTGCTCCTGCTTTCGGGAGATGACCTGCATAACGCCGATCGGTTCCCCGCCGATGATTCCGACGGTGTATTCGTCACCGGGAAGAAACTCTTCGACGAGAACCGGACCGTATTGCGAGAGGCGATCGATCGCGCGATGAAGGTCATCTTCGTCACGACAGAAAGACGACGCCGTGATTCCCATCGACGAGCCTTCGCCGCATGGCTTACAGAACAATGGAAACCGCAACATGGAGTGCGGCGGCTTGCCGGCGCCTTGTGCAGGCGGTGCCAAGGCACCGCACTCCACGGCAAACGGCGCAGTCGCAATCCCCGCCGCCCTTGCCACCCTCTTCGCCAGCGCTTTGTCCAGGGTCAGACCGATCGACAGCGCTGACGACGCCGTGCACGGGATGCCGAACATCTCCAGCACCGCCGGCACCTGCGACTCTCGCCCGCGCCCGCCGATGCCTTCCGCGAGGTTGAAGACGCCATCGACACGCTGGCGCTCGAGCGCATCGAGCATCTCTTCGCCCCATCCGAGCCGGACGGTCTCATGCCCTTTCGCGCTGATGGCGCGCTCCAGCGCTGAAATCGTCTCTTCGGAATCGAACTCTTCGTACCGGTCGCCTGTGGCATGAGCCGGCTTGAGGTTGAAGGTCAGGCCGATCCGCATCAGTCGGACTGTTTGCTGCGGCTCTTCACCTTGATCCCTTTCGGGATGTCGCGCACCGGATGCGGCTCGAACCGATCGGCCGTGCGATTGAGAAGCTTGGCGATGCCACGCTCCTCCATCGACTCGCGCTCGCTGCAACGATCGCAGTGATGCGGCTGGCGCTGCACGTCGTCGTAGCGGCCGATGACGCCTTCGAAATTGCGATAGACGATCGAGTCGCCGTAGTTGCCGAGGACGTAGTTGGGCATCAGCGGGACTTTGCCGCCACCGCCTGGTGCGTCCATCACGAACTGCGGCACGGCGAGGCCCGATGTGTGACCGCGCAAGAACTCGATGATCTCGATGCCTTCGCCGATCGACGTGCGGAAGTGCTCAGCGCCCATGACCTGATCGCACAGATAGAGGTAGTACGGACGCACGCGGATCTTCATGAGCCCTTGGACGAGATCGCGCATGATATACGGGCAGTCGTTGACACCGCGCAGCAGCACCGCCTGGTTGTTCACGGGGATGCCGGCGCGCAGCAGGCGATCGCACGCCGCCGCGGACTCAGGCGTGATCTCGTTCGGATGATTGAAGTGCGTGTTGATCCAGACGGGGTGGTACTTCTCGAGCAGCGACGTCATCTCGGCGTCGATGCGCTGCGGCAGGAACACGGGCACGCGGGAGCCGAAGCGGATGATCTCCACGTGCGGGATCGCGCGCAGTCCGGCCAGGATCTTCTCGAGGTAATTGAGCGAGAGTGAGAGTGGATCGCCGCCGGAGACGATGACGTCGCGGATCTCCGGATGATCGGCGACGTACTGCAGCATCGACTCGATCTTGCGCTGTCCGGTCGTCCCGTCTTCGTCGACCCATTTCCGTTTGCGCGTGCAGTAGCGGCAGTACAAAGGACAATACGACGTGACGAGGAAGAGGCAGCGATCGGGATAGCGATGGACGATGCCGGTGACCGGTGAGTCGCCTTCTTCGTTCAGCGGATCCCAAACGAGCTCGCCGGGATTGATGGCCTCGTCCGGATGCGGCACCGACTGAACGCGCAACGGATCGTGCGGATTGTCGAAGTCGATGAGGCAGAGGTAATACGGCGTGATGGCCGTGCGATACAACTCGAAGATCTCGGTCATCCGGGCGATCGAGAACTCGTCGATCGAGAAGAGCTGCGTGATCTGCTCGAGCGTGGTGACGCGGTTCTTCTGCTGCCACTTCCAGTCGTTCCACTGCTCGGCGGTGACGTCGGGGTAAAGCCGGGCCCGATTGCGCTGGTAGATCTGGAGATGATTTTTTTTGGGGGGGGAGGAGAGTTCTGCGAGGGGCGCCGCGGAGGGAGGTTCGTCGGAGAGCAATGAGCTCATGGCGCGCATGATCCTTTCTGCGAGCAACTGGGAATCTTCCGCAGCCGTATGAGTGACGGCCCCGGACGGAATGAAGTCGAGTTCGTAGTCATCGATTACTTCGCTTGCGCCTCGAGCAAAACATCTGACGAGTACGCCTCGAACAAGTGTACGGCATCATGCGGCACCCAGGCCCGAAAAATTGTGCCGTGGTCGGTCGTCGTTTGTTCGTAGATTTCCGCCACTTCGTGGAGGCGCGCGGCAACGCGCGAATCGCGGTGGGGAACTTCGAGCCGCATCATCTCGCCGCCGGAGCGTTCGCGCGCGCGGATCGCGTCGACGAGTCGATCGATGCCTTCGCCGGTGAGCGCGGAGATGAGATTCGCGCGGTTTCGCAGGAACCCGTCGACATCCGCCTTGTTGTTGACCTCGAGCACCTTTCCCGGTTCGACCCCCAGGTCGGCAAGGACCTGCTGGCCGATGTCGCGCTGCTCCTCGAATTGAGGATGGCTCGCGTCGATGACGTGCAACACCAGATCGGCGGAGACCGCCTCCTCCATCGTCGAGCGGAATGAGGCGACGAGATGGTGCGGCAGTTTGCGGATGAAGCCGACGGTGTCGATGATCACCGTCTCGCGCGGCATTTCGAACGCGGCGCGCTGCGATTTGGCATCGAGCGTGGCGAATAGCTTGTCCACAGCGACGGCGTGACCTTGCGTGAGCTGGTTGAACAGCGTCGATTTCCCGGCATTCGTGTAGCCGACGAGCGCCACGCTAAAGGCGGCGTCGCGCGACTTGCGTTGCGTCTCGCGCGTCTGCTCGATTTTGCGCAGCTCGTCTTTCAGACGGCTGATGCGCGTGCGCACGACCCGGCGGTCCATTTCGAGCTGCGTCTCACCGACGCCCCGCTTGGCGCCCGCTCCGCCGGTCTGTCGCGACAGGTGCGACCATTGCCGCGTGAGGCGCGGAAGCATGTACTCGAGCTGGGCGAGCTCGACCTGCGTGCGCGACTCGCGACTGCGCGCCCGACGCGCGAAGATGTCGAGGATCAGCGCGCTGCGGTCGATGACCGCGACGCCGATGATCTCTTCGAGGTTGCGCACCTGCGCCGGCGAGAGGTCGTCGTCGAATACGACGAGCTTCGCCTCATGGCGTTCGACGAGCGACTGGATCTGCTCGGCTTTGCCGCTGCCGACGAATGTCGCCGGATCGCGCCGCTGCCGTTTGGCCAGCACCGTGCTCACGACCGTGCCACCGGCCGTCTCGATCAGCTTCTTCAGTTCTTCGAGGTGTTCTTCCGCGACGGTGCGCGTCAGATCAGGCAGGACCAGACCTGCGGCGATGACGTTCTGGATCATCAATTATCTGGCGGAGATAACTATACAGGGATCTGTGCATTCCCGAACCGGTTGATTTGGAGTGCGGTGGCACTCCCAGACCACCAGTTATCATCTCGTCCCATGTTCGTCCTGTACGAGGTCCTTCTGTACCTCGTCTTCCTCATCACCCTGCCGTTCTTTCTGTTCGTCGGTTTCCTGCGCGGGAAGTATCTGAGCAACTTTCCGGAGCGGATGGGGATGTACAGGACGCGCGATGGCGCGCACGACCTCTGGATCCACGCGGTCTCGGTCGGAGAGGCGATCGCGGCGCGGCCGGTGATCTCCGAGATCCAGCGGCTGCGCCCCGGCACGTCCATCGTGATGACGACCACGACGATCACCGGACAGGCGCAGGCGAAGCGGCTGTACCCCGATGCCACGGTCGCGTACTTCCCTTTCGACTTCTCGTTCGCGGTGCGACGCTTTCTCGATCATCATCGGCCGCGTGTGTTTGCCACGATGGAGACCGAGATCTGGCCGAATGTGACACGCCTGGCGCACGCGTACGGGATGAAGCTGATCCTCGCCAACGGCCGTATCTCCGATCGCTCGTTTCCGCGATATCGCGCGCTGCGCCGAATCGTCGGCCGTATCCTGCGCAATTACGATCGCGTTCTGGCTCGCGAACAGACCGATGGGGAGCGCTTCGCCGCGATCGGCGCGCCGGCGGATCGCGTCGAGGTGACCGGCAACGTGAAGTTCGATTACGAGCCCGATCTCGCGCCGCTGGAGGCCGCACCCGAAATCGAATCTCTCATCGCCGGCCGCAAAGTCCTCATCCTCGGATCGACGATGGAAGGAGAAGATGAGGCGCTACTGCCGGAGCTGGAGCGCTTCATCCGCGAGCGCGACGCCTTCGTGATCATCGCGCCGCGGAAGGCGGAACGGTTCGAGGCGGTGGCCGGACTTCTCGACACGACATCGGTGCGCTACGTGCGAAGAAGCGCGATCCAGGACAAGCCTGCGGACATCCTTCTTCTCGACACCTTCGGCGAGCTCGCGCGCATGTACCACTACGCGACGGTGGCATTCGTCGGAGGAAGCATCGCGCCGTTCGGCGGACACAATCCGATCGAGCCGGCGGCGGCCGGTGTCCCGGTCTGCTTCGGTCCCGTCATGACGAACTTTCGCGAGATCGCGACGGCATTTCTCGCCGCCGGCGCAGCGAAGGAAGTCGCCACGGCACTGGAGTTGATCACTTTTGCCGAACGGATGTTCGACAACGACGCCGAGCAACGGGCCTGGGGCGAGCGCGCGCGTGCGGTGGTAGAGCGCAATCGCGGCGCGTCAGAGCGGACCGCGCGCCGGATCGTCGAGCTGCTGGCGTGATCTTGCTGCTCAAGCCCGCGGAGCTGCTCTATCGCGGCGTGAATCGCGTCCGGCGCGCTCTGTATCGAGCCGGCGTTCTGAGACCGAAGCGACTGCCGAAGCCGGTGATTTCTGTCGGGAACATCGCCATCGGCGGCACGGGCAAAACCCCCGCGGTGATCGCCATCTGCCGTTACCTCGAGGAGCGTGGTCTCAAAGTGGCGGTGCTCACGCGTGGGTACGGGGCTTCGGGCAGCGGTATCGTGACGGAGCTCGACGCCGGCCGTTTCGGCGATGAGCCGGTCGTGATCAAAAAGAACACACAATCGACAACGGTAATCGTCGGTGCTAATCGCTATGAGAATGCGCTACGACATCAATGCGATGTTTTTGTGCTCGATGACGCGTTCCAGCATCTGCAACTCCATCGCGACCTCGACATCGTCATCGACGCGCCGGCCCGTTTCTATCGCGAAGGGCGCGGCGCGTTGCGGGATGCGGACGTCGTCGTGCCACGGCGTTTGCGATTGAGAATCTCCGACTCTCTGCGCGGTAGACGAGTGTTTGCCTTCGCCGGTCTGGCGGACAACGAGCAGTTTTTCGATTCACTGCGCGATCTGCAGGTCGCCGGCACCCGCGGATTTCCGGACCATCACCGATACACGGAAGGCGACGTCCAACAGATCCGGCGAGCGGCGGCCACATCGGGAGCCGGCGCGATCGTCACGACAGAAAAAGATGCGGTAAAGCTTCGCGCCGCCGATATCACCGCCATCCCCGCGGAATTCATCTTCGACGCCGATGTCCTCGAGAAGATCGACGCAGTCGCTCGCCCATGAAGAAGAAAAACCGCGTGCTGCAACGCCTCGAGTACATCGCTTATCGCGCGATCGCCGGCGCGATCCGCTCGATGAGCGACGAGGGCGTGTATCGCTGGGGCACGCGCCTCGGCGTGTTGTCGAGCAGACTGCTGCGCGGCCGCAATCGGCTGGCTATGCGGAATCTGCGCGCGACGTTCCCCGAGCGCAGCGACGCGGACCTTCGAGCCATCCTCGGCGAATGCTGGCGCCACTTCGGCCGCCAGCTCCTGATCTATCTCCGCATGCAGAGCATGCCGATCGATGAGGTTCTGGCGCGCTGCGAGATCGTCCATCGCGAACTGTTCGACGACGCCGTCGCCGGCGGGCATGGAGTCATTCTGATCAGCGCCCACTACGGCAGTTGGGAAGTCGGAGGTCTCGTCGTTACATCCATCGCCAAGGGCGTGCGCACGGTCGCCCGGCGCCTCGACAACGAATATCTCGAGCGCGATCTGGCGCGCATCCGCGCCAGCACGGGAGCGGAGGTCATCGATCGCCGTCATGCCGCGCGTCCGCTCCTCAAAGCACTCGAAGAGAATGGCGTCGTCGTGATGCTACCCGACCAGGCTGTGCTCCCGCGCGAAGGCGTCCTCGCCCCCTTCCTGGGACGTCCGGCCTGGACCACTGCCGCACCCGCCAAAATGGCCGTCCGGCGAAGCTCAGCGATTGTGTTCGTTTTTTGCATTCCGCACGAAACGAGGCATCGTCTCGAGTTCTCAGAACCGATTCGTGTCGATCGACTGACTGAAGCAGAACGGGACCCGGTAGCGCTGACGACGCGGATCAACGACGTGATCTCCCGTCGCATCGCCGCCCGCCCCGACCTTTGGCTGTGGATGCACGATCGCTGGAAAGGGACGGGGGAAAGCGAAGTTGCAGATGGGTAGTCGCGCGGAGACAGTCGTCATCGGTCTGAATTGGGTCGGGGACAACATCCTCGCTCTTCCCACGTACAGGGCCTTGCAGCATCGTTACCGCACCGAGGGTGGGATCGCGGTGGCGGCGCCGGAGAATGTGGCGTCGCTGCTCGCTTCGTCGGGACTGTTCAAGAAAGTGATCTCGTGGAACGGCGACACGCGCGAGCGCATTCGATTGCTCCGCGACGGCCGTTTCCGGCGCGCGATCATTCTGCCGAACTCGTTCCGCGCGGCGATGATCACGTTCGCCGCCGGCATCGCCGAGCGATGGGGTTATGCGACCGACTGTCGCCGCCTTCTTCTGACCCATCATGTCTCGCGCGGCGATCGCGGCCATCAGCTCGACGACTACACTCCGTTGCTGGCGGCGATGAGCGCTCCGCACGTGGTCGACGAGATTCCGTCGGTATCTCTCCCTGTCGCTGTCCGCGAAAAGACCCGCATCACCCTCCGAGCCCTCGGCATCAGACTCGATCGACCGCTCTTCGGCATTCACGCCGGCGGACTTTATGGAAAAGCGAAACACTGGGGCGATGATCGTTACTGCGAAGTCGCCGGACGTTTGCGCGCCGACGGTTTCGACGTCGTTCTTCTGACGAGTCCCGGCGAACGCGAGCAGGCCGAGTCGATCGCGGCATCGTGCGACGGACTGCCGACGATCGGCGAGGACGGCGATGTGCTGCAGCTCGCGTCGGCGATCTCGCATTGCTCGGTGATCATCACCAACGACAGCGGACCGCTGCACCTCGCCGCCGCGCTCGCGGTGCCGTCAGTCTCGATCTTCGGACCGACTGATCCGGGGCGCACTGTGATTCCCGGCGCCACACGTGTGATCCGCAAACCGCTCGGCTGTCAGCCCTGTTATCAGCGCGAGTGCCCGCTGCGCCATCACCGCTGCATGAGCGAGATCACGGTCGACGATGTCTACACCGCCGCCGTCGGTCTGTGGAGCGAGATGGATGGCCGCGTGGAAACGAGCGTCGAGCGCGTGCTCTGACACTTCTATAATCGCCCTGGAGTGCGGCGGCTCGCCGCCGCCCTGCCGCACTCCAAGGCCGTGGCGAACGACGACAAGAAACTCTACAAGATCGGCGAGGTCTGCAAGATCGCCGACGTGCAGCCTTACGTGCTGCGCTACTGGGAGACCGAGTTTCCATCGCTTGCACCGAACAAGAGCGGCGGCGGCCAGCGGCTCTACACGCGTCGCGAGATCGACACCATCCTGCGCATCAAGCAGCTTCTCTACTCCGAAGGGTTCACGATCGCCGGGGCGAAGAAGAAGCTGGAGGGCGAAGGTGACACTCCGCCGCCGCCCCGAAAACCTGACACGCTCGCGAACGTGAAGAAGGAGCTACGCGCGATCCTCGAGATGCTCGAAAAGTGACGCGATCTTCTCCAGTCCCGCGCGATCCTCTTCGTCAAACGCATTCAGCCGATCCGAATCGACATCGAGAACGGCGATGAGCTCCTTCACCGGACCGAAGACGGGGACGACGATCTCCGACTTCGATTTCGGATCGCAGGCGATGTGTCCCGGAAATTGATTCACGTCGGGAACGATGATCGTCTCGCGGCGTACGGCCGCTGTGCCGCAGACGCCTTTGCCGATTTCGATCTGCAGGCAGCCGACCGTGCCGATGTACGGCCCGACGACGAGGATGTTGCCGCAGACGCGATAGAAGCCCGTCCAGTAGAAATGATCGAATCGGTTCGCGAGAACGGAATTGATCGTCGCCATCAGCGCGATGTCGTCGAGGGTCCGCCCTCCCTCATCGCGCCAGATGGCGGTGATCGTTTGAAAACAATCGTCGTAGGCGTTCGTCATGTGCCCGTCGCCAGCCGATAGACCTCGTCGTATTCGCGCGCCGATCGGTCCCATGAGAAATCCTGCTCCATTCCGTTGCGCTGCAGGACCTTCCACGTGCGCGCGTCCTTCTGCGTGAGCATGCCCGCCCAGGTCGCGAAGTACAGTTCATCGGAGCTGAGGTGACGGAAGCCGAAGCCATCGGCTTCGTCCCGATTCGTGCCGTCGTAAGGAATCACCGTGTCCGCCAGTCCGCCGGTCAGTCGAACGACGGGCAGCGTTCCATAGCGAAGCGCATACATCTGATTGAGACCGCACGGCTCGTACATCGACGGCATCAGCAGCAGGTCGGCGCCGGCGTAGATGCGATGAGCGAGCTCGTTGTCGAACCCGATCCAGACGCGGCAGGCGTCGTGATGTTCGGTGCCGATTCGCTCGAACGCCTCCTCGTACTGTCTCTCGCCGCTGCCGAGGACGATGGCCTGCGCGCCGGCGCGAAGGAGCTTGGTGAAGATCGGGATCAGCAACTGAAAACCTTTCTGCTCGACGAGGCGCGACACGACGGCGAGCATCGGCGTCCGCGCTTTGAATTTCAGTCCCGCTTCCCTCGCCAGCATTCGTTTCGACACCGTCTTCCCGTGCAGTTTGCCGGTCTCGTAATTCGCCTCGAGGTTCGCGTCGCTGGCGGGATCCCATTCATCGACATCGATGCCGTTGAGAATGCCTCTGAACTTGTACGCGACATGGCGCAGGACGCCATCGAGACCCGCACCGTGCTCGGCCGTCTGGATCTCGCGCGCGTAATTCGGTGAGACCGTCGTCACCTGGTCGGCGAACAGAATGCCGCCCTTCATCGGATTGAGCCTGCCGAAGTGCTCAATGGCGTCTCCGGACCAGTAACGCGCGTGGAGGCCAGTGAGTGAAAACGCCGGCGGATCGGCGATGCCCTGGTAGTTCAGGTTGTGGATCGTATAAACCGACCGCGTTCCGCGGAACTGATCGCTCGCGCGCAATCCGGAATGCAGGTACACGGGTAGCAGTGCGGTGTGCCAGTCATGCGCATGCAGAACATCGGGCGCGATGTCCATCAGCTCGCAGCCCGTGACGACCGCGCGGCAGAAGAACGTGTAGCGGTGAATGAAATCGTCGATGCCGCCATAGCCGGAGTAAATCTGTTCGCGATCGAAGAAGTAATCGTTTGCGGCGAGGATCAACGGGACATCGCTTCCCGGAAGCGTGCTACGAAAAAACGTCGCCTCCGCCGCCCAGTTCGCCCAATCGATGCGCACCGGCGGCGTGAGCTGTTCCGGTTGCACGTCGTTACGATCGAACCATTCCTTCGCCTGCCGGTAGAACGGCATGAAGACGGTCACGTCGTGTCCGAGCGCAGCGAGCGCCTTCGGCAATGAACCGCACACATCGCCGAGGCCGCCGGTCTTGGCGATGGGAGAAACTTCGGATGTAGCGAAGATGACGCGCATGCTACGAAATCAGAATCGCCGCATATCCAACCACGTGCGAGTAATCCCGATTGATGTCCCCCGAGGTCGCATGCTTGATCAATCGCGACTTTGCCGCGCCGAGCTTCTTCGCCGCGACCAGCATCGTCGTCGTCGGTATGAAGCCGCACATCGATACGTCGAACTCGTCGACGACACGCCATAGATCGCGCGGATTGAGAGCCACGACCTGATCGATCGCGAGCTGGTCCTTGCGCAGCGTTTCCTTCTGATCCTCATAGTGATTCAGATCCGAGCTCGCCAGAATGCCTACCGCACCTCCCTCCCCGGCGATCACATCGGCGATGGCGTTGCCGATCTCTTCACACATGTCGTAGCGCGGTGCGCCGAGGCAGATCGGGACGAATGTGAAGTCGTTGCCGAGGAGCTCCTGGAGGAAGGGAAGCTGCACCTCGAGCGAATGCTCACGGGCGTGTGCGCGCGCATCTTCGGCGAGGAGTTTCGTCTTCGCGATCAATGCGCCGGCGAGCTTCGTGTCGATTGATACGTCGCCCAGCGGCGTCCGCCACACTCCTTCGCGATTGATCGCTGCAAAGTGTCCGAAGCCCGTGTGATTGGGGCAGAGGATGATGAAGCGCTTCGGCAGCTCGGCGAGACCGTAGAACGCCGCGGCGACATGGCCGCTGTACATCAATCCCGCGTGTGGAACGACGGCACCGATGAAGCGCTCTTTCGTCTCCGTTTTCGGATTCTCAGCGAAGCATCCTCTGACCTGCGCACGAAGGCGCGCCGGATTGTCCTCGTAGAACGTTCCGGCCACGGCGGGTAGGCGCGTGTACATAGAGTCACCGCGGAAAACTCGGCGAGTAGATCACGGCATTCAGGAAAATCGGTAGCGTAGCCCGCCAGAAGAGGCGGAAGTGCGGCTCCTCGGCGAACGTGATGACGTTGCCGCGACCGTAAGGCTCGCTGACGACGAACACCGATCCTTTGACGCGGTCGAGCGACTCCGGCCAGGCGACGCCGGAGACAAGCGGATCTTTGTCGGCGATCGTGACAATGTTGTCGACTTTGTGTGAGACGGGGACAAAGGCGGTCGTCCCTTCGATGAGCACAGTGGGCGGCCGCGGCACGCCGAATGTCAGATACGAGCGTTCGTTCATCGTGGAGCGGAAGGCCGCGCCGGGAACGCGCGGCTGGTTGTACAGCTCGTCCTTTGGCGGAGTCTTGTCGTCATCTTTTTTCTTTGGCGGCTCCCACGGTTTGAGCTTCGAGATGTCGACGTCTTTGTCGCGCAGCAGTGCGCTCGCGCCGCCGATCGCCACGAGCGTGCCGCCGTTGCGAAGCCATACCTGGAGTTTCTCGACGTCTTTCGGCGCCATGCGGTAGTTGCCGTCCGGCAGAACGATCACGCCGTAGTGGTTCAGATCGATCCGCGCGATCGATTCGAAGGCGATGTTCGAATGCGGAATCGGCGCGTCGATGTCGAGCGTGTGCCAGAGCATTCCGTAGGATGACGCCGAGGTCGACGGGCCGCCGACGAGAGCGATCTGCGGCTGCTTGACGAAGTGCAGGCGCTGCGAGCCGAACGTCATTCCGCCGATCCAACCCGATTCAACAGGTGTGATCGATGTCTGCGTCGCCCGGGCGGCACTGGCGAGAGTGCGATCGAGGTCAGCGGAGTTGTTCCCCTTGAGGATGATGATGCTGCCTCGCGCGTAGCGGCGCGTTCCTGCGTCGATCTCGTCGTCGAAGACACTGAACCGGACATCATTTTTCAACAGCCGTCCGACGAAGTCGTAGAAGTGTGGCTCGAGAGCATCGACGACATACCCGTACGCGGCTTCGTGAAACGCTGCCGGCGCGGGCGGCGCGTAGTCCGCGAGTGACGCGGTCACCGGCGTGTTGACGACGTAACCTTCGACGTTCATCGCCAGCGGGAGCGACCAGGCCGTGATGTCGTAGAACTGATCGGGCTCGTCGAGCGTAGTGCGCTCTCGCTGCTGCTCGAGATAGCTCTTGGGGATCTCGGAATTGCGCTCGAGCAATGTCTCGACGAGCGCTCCGAACGGTTGCCGCGTCGTCACGAAGACCGTACTCGCAGGAAACGTCCGGTTATCGGCGACGCCGCTGTCGATGCGCGTGGCGCGAAGGCTCACCGGAGCAGAGAGTTGCTGCACGCGAATCCCCTGCGCTCGCAACAGCCGCGCGATGTCGTCCACGTTCGGCGAGGTTCGCATCAGCAGGTATGCGTTCTTCCCGCTATCGACGCGTGCGCGATTCGCTGCGTAGGTGTACTTGAGCAAGCCTTCGCGATTCGCGGCGGTCGTGTGGACAGTGGCCAACGCCGTCGTGTAATGGCGGGCGATCCGATCGGCCAGCGTGAGCGTCGTCTTGTCATCGCGCTGAATGGCCACGCCGACCTGCCCGGCCACTTCGTACGTCATCCCGACTGCGCCGTGCAGCGCGGGCCAGGCGTCTCCATAGCCGGGATAGAAGAAGTCGAAATCCTCGCTGACGAAGAACGGCCAGCCCTTCTGCGTGAACGCGTCGGCGTTCGCGCGGCCGAACTTCTCGAACCATTTCTCGACTTCGGGGAGGAAGTTCACGTTGACCGGCTTCGCCACTGGCGGGAAGAAGTAGGTCTGCCGATATCCCATCTCATGAAAATCGACCACGACCTGAGGGAACCACTGCTGATAGATCGCCACTCGCGCCTGCGTCTCGCGCTGGGAGAGCCACGTCCAGTCGCGATTCATGTCGATGAGATAGTGGTTGTATCGCCCGCGCGGCCACGGTTCCGCGTGCTCGATCGCTTCGGGATTGGAATCGGCGTCGCTTCCGCGCGTGCGGTTGTACCACTGCACATAGCGTTCGCGGCCGTCGGGATTCTGCAGCGGATCGATGAGCACGACGACGTTGTCGAGCAGGGCTGCGTATTGCGGATCGGTGAGCAGCGTGTTCGCCACCTGCATGGCCGCTTCGGACGATGAGGACTCGTTGCCGTGCACTCCGAAGGCGAGCCACACGACCGCCGGTGTGCGCGCGGTGATCTCATTTGCGCGCGCCGTGTCGATCGTGTCGGCGTTCGTCGATAGAGAGACGACGTCTTTGCGGATCGCCTCGAGATTGGCGCGATTCTTGGCCGAGGTGATCGTCGCCAGCACGAGCGGCCGCCCCTCGTATGTCTCGCCGAACTTCTGCAGCGTGATGAGGTCCGAGCGTTTCGTCAACTCGGTGAAGTAATCGAGGATGCGGTCGTAGGTGGTGTAACGGTCGCCGAGCTTGTAGCCGAGGAAGGCGTCTGGCGTGGGGATCGGTTGCGCGAAGGCAGCAACGGCAACGAGGATGAGTGAAAGGGCGAGCGCTGTACGCATGCGCGCCGAATCTTACTTGGAGTGCGGCGGCTTGCCGCCGCTTTCGAAGGCGGTGCCAAGGCACCGCACTCCAAGGCTACTCGCTTACGGGCACCTCATCTTCAATCGCAGCCGTCGACTTCGTGTGGATGCCCAGGCGCTTCATCATCTCGTTCAGCGTCGACGGCTTGAGCTGCAGCAGCTCGGCGGCCTTCTTCTGCACGCCGTTCGCGAGCTCGAGCGACTGCAGGATCATGGCGCGCTCGTATCGCGACACAGCGTCTTTGAGCGACAACCCTTCCGCGGGAACGACCATCGCCGGCTGATCGGTGGAGACGGGATAGCGCAGATAGTCGGGCAGGAGCTCGGGACCGATCTTGTCGCCCGTGCAGAGGACCACGGCACGCTCGATGGCGTTCTCCAGCTCGCGCACATTGCCCGGCCACGAATGATCCATGAGGATCCGCATCGCCTCCGGCGTGACCTGCGGAATCTTCCTCTTATTTTCTTCTGAATATTTGTCTAGAAAATGTGTGATGAGAAGTGGTATGTCTTCACGCTTGCGGCGCAGCGGCGGCAGCGGAATGGTGATGACGTTGAGGCGATAGAACAGATCCTCGCGGAAGTTGCCGTCGCGCGTGAGCTTCGTGAGGTCGACGTTCGTCGCGGCGATGATACGCACGTCGACTTTGACCGTCTCCACGGATCCGAGGCGCATAAATTCCTTTTCCTGGATCACGCGGAGGAGCTTGGCCTGCGTCTCGAGATTGATGTTCCCGATCTCGTCCAGGAAGATCGATCCGCCGTCGGCCACTTCGAACAGACCGCGTTTCGTGGCGATCGCGCCGGTGAACGCGCCCTTCATGTGACCGAAGAGGCTCGACTCCAGGAGTTCCGGCGGCAACGATCCGGAGTTCACGGTGACGAACGCGTTGCGCGCTCGCGGGCTGGCGTGATGAATCGCTTTGGCAACGAGCTCTTTCCCCGTTCCTGACTCGCCGGCGATGAGGATGTTCGATCGCGATGGCGCCGCGAGTCTCACCAGCTCGTACACCTTCCGCATCGCCTCGCTCTTTCCGATGATGTTTGCGTAAGCGTACTTCTCGGAAAGCTCGGCCTTCAGGCGTTCGTTCTCGCGCGAGAGCCTGCGCTGCTCGAGCGCTTTGTTGACCGTGAGGATGACTTCCTCGTTCTTGAACGGCTTCGGGATGTAATGAAACGCGCCGTGTTTCATCGCCTCGATCGCGCCGTCGATCGACGAGAACGCGGTGATCACGATGACCGGAAGCTGCGGATTGGCGATGCGGATGGCGCGCAGCGTGTCGATGCCGCTGATGCCCGGCAGCATGATGTCGAGGATGACCAGATCGACGTCGTCGGACTCGAGGAAGTTGAGCGCTTCCTCGCCGCTGGCGGCCGGCACGACATCGAAGCCCTCGCGACGCAGAACTACGTCGAGTACGTCGCGGAGTACCTCTTCGTCATCGACGATCAGTATTCGCATGTTCCTCGGCCCAATTCTCCCTGCCCGACGCCGCAGCCTTAGGCAAGGAAACCGTAAATTCGGCTCCCTGACCGGGCGTGCTGCGGACGCTGATGTCGCCCTCGTTCGCATTCACGATACGCCGGCTGATGGCCAGGCCGAGTCCCGTCCCGCCCTGCCCCCGCTTCGTCGTCACGAGCGGTTCGAAGATGCGATCGAGCATGTCGGCCGCGATGCCTTTGCCGTCGTCGCGAATACGAATGGCGACGCGATCCTCATCGTCCTCGACGTCGATCCAGATATTGCCACCCTGGGAAACGGCGTCGCGGGCATTGATGAGGACGTTCGTAAGAACCTGCTGCAGATCGTTAAAGTTCCCACGTACCTGTACCTCGGGCATGGGGCCGAGGTGAACGGAGATGTGTTTCGTGTCGAGGAGATCTTCGTGAAACGTCAGGGTCTCGTGCACGAGCTGGGGGATGTTCACCAGCTCACGCGTCCGCGGACGATTGGCGATGAGGTCGAGCAGATTGTTGACGAGGTTCGAAGCGCGGAACGTCTGCTGCTCCATTTTCTTCAGGAGCTTGTATTTCGGATCGTGAGGATCGGTTTCCGACAACAGAAGCTGCGCGTACGACGAGATGCCGGTGAGCGGAGTATTCACCTCATGCGCGACGCCGGCAGCGAGAAGTCCCAGAGACGCGAGACGCTCTTTCTGCTGCAGTTCGCGCTCGAGACGAACGCGATCGGAGATGTCGCCGATGACGAGCACACGCGCGCCTTGGTCGCTCTCGTCAGCGGCGAGCGGACTCGCGGTGACCGTGACTTCCTTCTCTTCGCCGTACTTGTTCGTGAACTGCGTCGATACGGTTCGCGCTTCGCCGTGACGCACTTCCTCGTACGGCGGAAAGAGCGTCGTGATCGGCTCGTCTTCGTGCTCGGCGCCGACGAGCTCCCAGAACGCTCGGTTCGCCGTCAGCACGGTTCCATCGCTGGCGACGACTGCGATCGCGGACGACGATGACTCGATGATGTTCTCGTTGTACTCCTTGAGCGCGCGGATCTCGTCGAGCTGACGGCGCAGGCGGCCGTAGAGCCGCGAGTTCTCGATCGCCAGGGCGACCGGCGCGGTCAAGCTGCCGAGGAGATGAAGATCGTCACGAGAGAGCGGCTCTTCGCCGCGCTTCGTGCCGAGGAGAAGCAGACCCTGAAGCTCGCCGCGATTGCGCAGCGGGAAGACATACCGATAGCCGGCCTTGAGAAGCTGCCACGGCAGATCGCTCGCGTCAGGCAGGCGCGGTTCGGAGAGAACGAGCGGACCTTCTTTCGGGAGCGATGGGAAGTCGTTTCCGCTCGCGCGGCGGGGGATGCCCGACTCCGGCGAATAGATGATCAGCGCGGCTCCATCGCGCGTGAAGAGGTTCATCTTCTCGATGTCGAGCGTGGCGCGCAGACGCTCGCGCACCATCGCGATCAGCTCGTGCACGTCGTGGAACGTTGCCAGCTCCTGCGCGAAGTCGCTCATCGTGCGGCGATGGCGATAGCTGTCGCGGTAGAGGAACATCTCGATGACCGACTCGATGCGTCCCTTTACCGGAATCAGGACGCCGGCGATGACGAGACCCGATGTGAAGGCGAGGAAGTTGCGCTCCATCGCCGCACGCTCTTCGATCACGCGCGAGAGAACGAGATTGACGGTGGAAAACGCGATGATGCCGAAGACGAACGTGATCGAGTAGGCAAGGACCTCTTTGATCACGACCTCGACGTCCCACAACTTGTACTTGAGGATCGAGACCGCGAACGCCAGCGGGATGAATGCGAGCGGCAGGATGGAGATCGTCGAGGAAATCGGACCCACGGAACCTTTGATGAGGTACGGGATGATGTAGATGGCGAGGAACGGCAGGAAGCCGAGAGCCATGCCGAGGTACATCCACTTGATCTGCTTTTTGCCAATGGCCGCCACGGTGCGGTAAGTGAAGCCGAGAGCGAGCATCGCCAGCAGGAAGTAGACGCCGAAATCGAGCATCTCCCAGCGGTCGCTCAACTCGAGCGATCGCTGCACCGACGTCAGCGCGAAACGGTTGCCGAGGAGGAGGACATCGACGTTCCAGAGCGCCAGCAGAAGTGGCGGAACGTAGAGAAGCGCCAGCCATTTCGGATTGCGGATGATCGGCCGCGGGAAGAGCAGGAAGAAATTCAGCGTCAACGGCGGCAGCAGGATCCGCGCGAGCTCCTCGGTCAGCGACAGAGTCTTGTAGCTCCAGTCGATATCGCCCGCCGGCGTGTACACGTAGACGACGAAGGACAGCAGCGTGACGAAATAGAAGAGGACCGATTCACGCGTCTCGCCGCGATACAGCGTGAACAGACCGATCGCCAGATAGAGAAATCCGATGAAGCTGAGGATCAGGTACGGGTAATCGATCTTCAGCTCGGGAGCTCTGTAGGTGATCGTGAAGGTCTTCGCGCCGCGTGCGATCACCATCGGGATCGGTTGCCCGATGCGGCGAAGCGTTTTCTGCAGCCCCTCGACCTCGTTGCTCGGCGTGTCTCCGATCACCCAGATCTGATCGCCCGGTCGGAGGCCGGCACGCGCGGCGCCGCTGCCGGCATCGACGGTTTTCACGACGATCACGCCGTTATGGCGCTGGAACGTGAAGTCGATCCGCTCGAACGACGATCGCTTGCGCTGAAACGACGCGAACGCCCCCACGACCAGAGTCACGGTCAGGAGGCTGATCAGGGCGTTCGTCAGGACGGATTTCCGCATGTGGATCGACCGAACTCATTCAACGGGGGTGCCGCAGCAAAATCACACTTAACTCATTGATGGTGAACGAGTGCGGCGTCCGCGGCAAGTGGTGAGCGATGGCAGCGGTCCAATTCATTGGATTCCGCGGTCGGAAATCCGTATGTCAAGTTCTCATAGAACCGGAAATCTGCAGACGTCGCGAAGCAGGCACACATCGCAGTTTTCCTTGCGCCGTTTGCGGCTGCAGAGATCGAGAATGCCAAGCCTGCAGATGGCAAAGTCGTAGCGAACCGGATCGGATGGATCGAATCTGGCCAGACGATCCGTGACCTGACGCGCGCACTTCCAGTCCGGGCTCTTCCGTTTGTTGAGGCCGAGAAATGTGGTGATGCGATGGACGTGCGTATCCAGCGGCACGACGAGCTTCGCAGGATCGACGAAATCCCAGATGCCGAGATCGGGCGGCGTGCGGCGCACCATCCAGCGCAGAAAGAGGTTCATTCTTTTGCATGCGCTGCCGTCATTCGGTGAGGTGAGGAGGTAGCGCAGAGTGCTGGGTGCTGAGTGCTGAGTGGTGAGGATCGCGTCGACGAACCTTGCCAGCGACGGGCCGATGTCATCGTCCTGATCGTCGTAGCATTCGCGGAACAGAGCGCCGAGGGAACAGTGTCTTTGAATGACGACGGCAAGCCGGTCGAGCAGCGCAATGAGATCAGCGGTCTTATGAAATCGGTGCGAGAAACCGGCGAAGCGCGTCAACGCCTCGTCGCGATTGAACGTCATGAGATATGCGTGCGGACTCGCGCCCATGGCGTCGAGGACGGTCCCGGCATTGCGCACAACGATATCGGCGCGACCGTACGCAAACGCAGCCGCGATCAACGCCGCGACTTCTTGATCGTATGGATGGGTGTAGCGGTAGACGAGCTGGAGCGGGTCAGGCTCGATCGTGGAGATGTCGAACGTCGCCACGAGGGCATCGAGCCGCGCGTGCAGCAGAGTCTGCCGTAGGGGACGTATTCTCATGACCCGATGTTACAACTGGAAACCGGCCGGGCTTTCTTTCGTCAAAGATAGGCACATACCCGCTGGAGGAACACTCATGCGCAGACGCTTCATCGTTCTCGCCCTCTGCCTCTTCGCCGTTTTACCCGCCCACGCAGCCGTCACCGGCTACGTCATGAGCTCCGAGGGCAAGCCGATCGCGGGCGCCAGGGTCGAGATCTTCGCGCTCGAGCATCTCGATGCTGCACGATCGCGCCTGCTCAGCGAGACGCCGGAACGTAAGGCGATTACAACCGCAGAGACGGATGCAAAAGGAAAATTCACGCTCGAGTCGCCAAAGGATCCGGTCGTTCAATTGCGCGTGAGCGCGAAAGGTTACGCGCCCGAAGCGTATCGAATCGAGCGTGATGAGGAAGTCGGCGCAGTAGCGTTGACACCCGCAGAGATGAAGAGCGGCAGGATCGTCAACGGCGGCGGCAAACCGATCGCCGGCGCCAAGGTGATCTGGAGCGGCGCCGGTGAAGTGATCGCCACCACCGATGAGCAGGGCCGCTACAGCGTTCCCGACCCCGCGAAGTGGGCCGGCGGCGTCACGGTCATCCATCCCGATTATGTCGTCGAGGACGAGTTTGCCGGCCGCCGCTCGGGTCCGTTGAAACTCGATCGGACACTCACAGCGGGTAGCTCGTTGTCCGGCGCGGTCGTCGCAGAGGATGGCTCAACACCCGTCGCTCAGGCGAAGATCCTGCTCGATGGTTGGCCGGTTGCGGCGTCGGCGCAGGACGGCACGTTCACCATTCAGCACGCGCCGAGTCGATGGGACTCACTCCAGGCGAGAAGTGGAACGCTGATCGGTAGCAGAGCTCGAGGTTCTGCATCGACTACCGTGAGACTCGCGAAGGCGGCCTCGCTCACCGGCTCGATCCGCGACGTCAAGACGCAAGCGCCCATCGCTGGCGCGGATGTCCGTCTGCGTGCGCCGATGCGCTTCGACCCGTCGGAAACGTGGACTGCGTTCACAGATGCCAAGGGAAACTACGCCATCAACGGCGTGGCTCCCGGGTCGTATCAGATCATCGTGACGCGGCCGGGCTACACGATCGCACCAGTGAGCGTCTCTCTCTCCGCAAACGAGAAGGCAAACAAATCGTTATTGGCGACGCAGCTCGCGCGTGTGACAGGCATGGTCGTCGACGAACAAAAACGGCCGGTGGCCGTTGCGCGCGTGTCATCGCAGAACGTTTCTCGCGGCGATCCCATGATGATGGCCATGATGATGGCGCCACGCGCTGCGCCGGGCGCAGTCAGTGGACCGGATGGTTCATTCGTCGTTCGGGCCGAGGGCGACATGGACATTCAGATCGCCGCGGTCAAGAAGGGCTATCCACCGGCGAAGACCACGACACTGCGTCTCGCGCCCGGCGAACGGAAGAGCGGCATCGTACTGACGATTCCGAGCGGCATCACCGTGACGGGACGCGTGGCCGACAAGGACGGCAAGCCCGTCGCCGGCGTGTCGATTATCACAATGGAAGCGACGGATTCCTCGGCCAACATCATCCGTCGCATGATGAACCTCGGCGCGCAGCGCGATCGAGGAGACGATCTCGTGAAGAGCGCCAATGACGGCACGTTCTCTCTTCGTGTCAAAGAAGGTTCGTATGACTTCGCCTTCAAAGGCGAAGGCTTCGCCACGAAAACGATTCGGGCACTGCACGTCAGCTCGACGACGAAACCGGTCGAAGTCACGCTCGAGCCGGGCGTCGAGATCAGCGGTCGTGTAACCCGCAAGGGCGCCGGCGTCGAAGGCGTGCGCATCTCCACGTTCGGCGAAGGCGGTCAGGCGAGCACAGAGACCGCTGCCGATGGTTCATTCCGCATCGGCGATCTCACGCCGGGCCAGATGATGCTCAACGCCATGAAGGAGGACGAGTTCATTCAGCAAATCCGTCCGGTCACGGCACCGGCGTCGGATGTGAATATCGAGATTCCGCCGGGCGGCCGAGTCAGTGGCCGCGTGGTCGATAAAACCACGAAGCAACCGGTGACGAGTTTTCAGGCGGGCGTGAGCACGCCGCGCGGCGGAGGAGGCATGATGATCATGATGCCTCCGGCGATGCGCAGCTTCACGACCGAGGACGGAACGTTCGTGCTCGAGAATGTGCCGGCCGGACAGACCCAGATCGTGGTCAATGCGCCCGGCTACACCACCGCGCGCGTTCCGAACGTCAACATCGAAGAGGGAAAGAATATCTCCGACATCGAAGTGGAGATGGATCGCGGCGTTCGCGTGGTCGGCCACGTGACCGGCCCTGACGGTGATGCTCTCCCCGGTGTCGCGGTTCGTCTGGACATGATGGGCGGACGCGTCATGCGCCCCGGCCCGATGCAGAATCAGAGCGCGATCACCGACGCCAACGGCGATTACTCGATCGATGCGCTCGAGTCGGGCGACAAGACGTTCGTCTTCACGAGGAGCGGCTATCTGACGACGCAGAAATCGGCGACGCTCTCCGGCAACGAAACGCGCGTCGACGCACAACTCGGCAGTGGAACGCGCATCAGCGGTTTCGTCGTCACCGACGCGGGAGTTCCGGTGTCCGACGCCGGCATCAACGCGACGACCGCGGGCTATGTCGGACCGACGCCCAACACGGTAACCGACGCGAACGGCGCCTTCACGTTGGAAGGACTCGCGCCGGGACGATACAACTTCATCGCTACGAAGAGAGGTCTCGTGCAGGGTCAGCTTCGCGACGTCGACATCACGAGCGGAGCGCCCGTCCGCATCGTCATGAAGTCCGGCGGCGTGATCTATGGGCGCGTCAGCGGCCTTTCCGCAGATGAACTGCAGCAGGCTTCCGTGTTCGCCTCGAGCGCGAACAGCACTTCTTCGGCACCCGTCGATGCGAGCGGCAGCTTCCGCATCGAAGGTGCGCCGACCGGAACGGTTCGCGTCTCCGCGCGTTTGCAGGGCGGCATCGTCGGTGGAAAGACCTCGCCGGTGCAGTCGGTGCAGCTCGATCCCGGAAACCAGGCCGAAGTGAACATCGCGTTCAATGCCGATACGGTCATTCACGGTCGCGTCACTCGCAACGGCGCTCCGGTCAACGGCGCCATGGTCGCGTTCATGCCGAAGGAATCACAGGCGCAGACGTCGGCGCGCACGACGACCAACGGCAACGGCGAGTACTCGGTGAACGGTCTCGATGATGCGACCTACAACGTGTCGGTCGTCGACATCCAGCGCTCCGCGCCGTTCAACACCACGTATCAAGTACGCGGTTCCGGTTCATTCGACGTCGACATGAAGTCAGCATCGCTGCGCGGCCGCGTGACCGACTCCGAAGGAAACGCCGTCGCTGATGCGCTCGTGGAGCTTCGGGACAAAACCGATATCGGCGGTCGTTTCGCGATGCGCGGTGTGCAGACCGACGCCTCGGGCGCCTTCTTTCTCGATAATGTTCCCACAGGCACCTACAGCGTCACGGCGGAAAAGGACGGCTACGGCACGAAAGCCGCCGACACCACCGTCGGAGACAGCGGCGGCGACGTTCAGATCACCCTGACGAAGAATGCCGGCGTCACCCTGCGCGTCGTCGATGCACGTGATGGTCGTTTGTTGAACGCCCGCGTGCTCGTCACGGATGCACGCGATGTCACGATCTACAACTCACCGTTCATGGGCGGGACAACCGAAGCGATCAAGCTGCCGCTCGAACCCGGCACCTATCGAGCGTTCATCACAGTGTCCGGTTACGCCGCGCAGAATGTCACCATCACTTCGCCCTCGGCTCCGACAATCGGCATGACGATCGGCGGATCGATTCGGGTTCAGTCGAAAGGAAGCGGATTGCGTCGCGCGCGCCTCATCGGTCCGGACGGCAGGGAGTACGTCCGCGGCTTCGGCCCGGCGATTTTCACGGTCGATCCGGGCGAGATGGTGCTGAACAACATCGCGCCGGGGATGTATACGCTGCAGATCCTCGGTGACGGCAATCAGGTGATAGCAACCGCGCCGGTCACGGTGATCGATGGTCAGCAGACGTCAGTGAGTATTTAGTCTTACGCCTGCACGTCCTCATCGTGCTCGTCGAGTGGTGGCGGCTCGGGAATCTCCGCCACCACTTCGAGCGGCACACGCTCCGCGCGCGGCGGGACGATGCCGCCGAGCGCGTTCTTGCGGTACTTCTCCAGACGCTTGAAGAGATGATGCAGGTCGTAAGTCAATCGCATCACCGTCCGGCGCAGTTTGTACTTCACACGCTTGAACGCTTCGAGGTCGTCGCTGCGAAGGGTGGGAAAGAAGCTCTGGATCTCGGCGATTCGTTTCCGCACCTTCTCCAGATCTTTGTCCTGAATGTTGAGAAAGATCTCTTCGCCATCGAGCAGCATCGGCTCGACGCCGCTCATCTGATCGTCGAACCATTTCCAGAGCTGGATGAGATCGATGCGGCGGCCCTTGGACAGAAAGCGGGTCTCCAGAAGGTCCTGGCGGAAATAGCCGAAGAGTTTTCGATCGTCGGTGCGATTGAACTCCTCATCGGTGAGATTGCGGATGTTCCAGACGCCGTAACGAATGATGTCGTTGCGTGTGCTGCGGAGCTGGCGGATGACTTCCTCCAGCACCTTCAGCGGAACTTGCGCGAGCGTCTGCGGCTCGGAAGGGGCTGCTACGAGCATAGCGGCGAAGAATATCAGGTAGCGGCGACGGTTTGCGCCGGCAGCGCCGCCGCCGCAGCGGGCGCTGCGGGAAGGGCGAAGAAGAACGTCGTTCCGGCACCTTCCCGGCTTTCCACCCAGATCGTGCCGCCATGCCGCTCGACGATCTGTTTGGTGATGTAGAGGCCCAGGCCCAGGCCACCGTAGTTCGTCGATGAGACTTTGCGGCCGCGATGGAAGCGCTCGAATACCTGATTCAACTCGTCGGGCGGGATGCCGATACCGCGGTCGCACACAGCGGTCACCACTTCGTCCGCCTTATTCTCGACGCTGACGAGGATCTCGCTTCCCTCAGGCGAGTACTTCACAGCGTTCTCCAAGAGGTTGCCGAGGACCTGTTCGAGTCGATCGCGATCTCCGGTAACGACCTTCGTCTGGTCGGGAACACTAACGTGGAAGCGGCGATCGCTCACCGCGGTGTGATGGCGATTCACAACCTCGGCCACGAACGTCGACCAGTAAATCGGCTCGCGGCGAATTTCCAGACGTCCAGTCTCGATGCGCGACACATCGAGCAGCTCGAGGATCAGACGTGACATCCGATCGATCTGATCGAGCGCGATATCGAGGTACTCCTCGGAGGTGGCCAGATCGTTTTCGCGGATGAGTGTCTTGGCGAGCTGCGTGTAGCCCTTGATCGACGTCACGGGCGTGCGCAGTTCGTGCGAGGCAATCGACAGGAACTCGTCTTTCAGACGAGAGAGATCCTCCACTTTGCGACGAGCCTCGACCTGTTCGGTGAAGAGCTTCGCATTCTCCACCGCGAGCGACGCGCGCTCGGTGAGAAGCTCGGCCAGCGGTAAATTCTCTTCGGTCATCGCCCGTTCTTCGTTGTTCGCCGCGATGACGAGTGCGCCGAGCGTCTCGCGCCGCGTACGCAACGGAAGGATCAAGAGCGAGGCGAGCCGCATCTGCGGCGCATGGTACGAGGTGGTGTCCGCCTTTCCGCTCACACCCATCGCCGCGCTGCCGACGTTCGTCGTCAACGACGGAACTCCTGTGGCCACGACCTGGCCGATGATTCCTTCGCCGACGTTGAGCGGCTGGCGGTAGACATACGACCAGGCCAGACCGAGAGAAGCCATGTCGCGGTGATAGATGGACGCCACACGCAACTCTTTCGAATCGCCGCTCTTCAGAATCACGGCCCCCCAGTCGCCCAGGACCTCGGCGACCCGCTCGGCGATGGCCTGCGTGACCCAGACCGGATCGATGTTGCTGGAGAAGAACGCGCCGGCGTCGGCGAGAATCTGCGCGCGCTCGGCCTGCGACTGCAGTTCCTCTTCCAGCCGGCGGCGTTCGGTGATGTCGCGAAACGCGACGATGACGCCCGTAATGCGACCCTCTTCCTGTAGCGGCGTGGCCGACATCGAGATCGCGACGTCGTGACCGTCGTGCGAGACGAGCATCGTCACGTCCTGCACCGGCCGGCCGGTGGCCAGTGCTTGCGCGGCCGGGAGCTCCTTGTCGTCAACGGGACGCCCGTCTTCGTTGCGGAGGCGGAAGACTTCGGCCTGCTTGAAGATCGGGACGCCGACTTCACCGCGGCCGAGGAGCTTCTGACCGGCCGGGTTGATGAATGCAGTGCGTCCGTCGCGGTCGACGAGCATGATGCCGTCGGCCATGCCGCCGATCATCACCTCGGTTCGCCGGATCTGCCGCGCGATCGAGCCGCTCAGCGATTGCTCGATGCGCCAACCAACCACTGCCGCTCCGGCGACGAGCGCGATCGCCAGAAGAATGATCGAGACGATTGCCCACTGCCGGAAGTTGTCGAGGTCGGCGATGCCGCGTGCGTCGGCGGTGCGATGCCGCCCGACGATCATGCCCGCATAATCGTGTGTGGCACGGCGCAGCCGCGCCGTTTCGAGCATGAACTCCAGCGCGTTGTCGGGCTTCCCCTCCTTCATCAGCGTGATCTGACGATCGGTGAGGCGTTTGACTTCGGCAAAGTGACGTCGCATCGCCGCGACGTCCTGCTGGTCGCGCGGATCGGTTGCGGCCTGAAACGCGAGCGATGCCGCCGTGTCGAAGTTGCGCGCCGCGGTCGCGTACTGATCGGTGAACTGCGTCTCGTGGGTCAGCAGGTACGCACGCGCCGACGAGATCATCTCCACGATGGACTCGTCCATGAGGCGGACGGAATCGAGCAGCGGCCGCGATTCCTGTACGACCGAATACTCCTGCCTCTTTTCGAGCTGCAGGACCGCGGTCGTGAGCCCGACACCGGCAGCGACGAAAAGCGCCAGCGCCGCGAAGGCGGCCCACAGCATTCTACGGATGGAGTTGGACATACCTCGAGCCGCGGCGCTGCATTGCAAAATCGAGGCCGGTTAGCGTATAACTTACAGAAAATACGGAACTTCTCGCGTCTTGATCATGGAACGCTCAATGCAACACGGTTCGCCACGGAGGGTTTATGGCACTCAGGCCTCTTCGGAACGCCACGATCAGCTTTGGATTGGTGAACATCCCCGTCCGCTTCTATACGGCTACGAAATCCGAGGACGTTCACTTCAATCTTCTTCATGAGAGCTGCGGCACCCGCGTCAATCGGAAATGGTGGTGCCCGTACCACGAGCAGATCGTCGGCTCCGATGAGCTGATCCGCGGCTACGCGATCAGCAAGAACAAATACGTCACATTCACTGACGAAGAGATCGAAGCGCTCGAGACGGATGACAATCGCGCGCTCGACATCACCGAGTTCCTCGATCTTCAGCAGATCGACCCGGTTTTCTTCGAGAAGGCGTACTTTCTCGGGCCCGCGCCGGGCGGCGGAAAGACGTACAAATTGCTCGCGCAGGCGATGAAGAAGCAGAACAAAGTGGCGCTGGCTCGCTGGGTCTCGGCGAATCGCGAGCACCTCATCATCATTCGCCCTTTCGAAAATGGACTGATCCTCCACACGATGTATTACGCGGATGAAGTGCGCGACTTCGCGGCCGTGGAAAAAGAAGACGCCCCGGTCAAGGAGAAGGAAGTCAAGCTGGCGGAGATGCTCATCGACGAGCTGACAGAAAAGAAATTCAATCCTCTTCAGTACAAGGATGAATATCGTGAACGATTAATGGATCGGATTCGCGATAAATCCAAAGGAAAGCCGATCGTCAGCGAAGAGAAGGAAGAAGAAGAGAAGGGCGGCGAGGTCATCGATATCATGGAAGCGCTGCGCCGGAGCCTCGAAGGAGGCCGCGCACCGGCGAAGCGAGCGCCGGCAGCGAAGCGGGCGGCGCGACCGCGCACGCGGGCCACGGCATCGAAGAAGCGGAAGGCTTCGTAGTACGTGTCTGAGCTCCTGAAGAAGTACCGCACCATGCGTGACTTCGGCGATACGCCGGAGCCTGCAGGCGGAAAACCGAAGCGCGGCCACAAACCGATCTTCGTCATTCAGAAACACGCGGCCACGCGTCTCCACTACGACTTTCGCCTGGAGATGGAGGGCGTGCTCAAGTCGTGGGCGGTGCCGAAAGGACCTTCGTACGATCCAACAGTAAAGCGTCTGGCGATGATGACCGAGGATCACCCGTACGACTACGCGTCATTCGAAGGAGTCATTCCGGAAGGCAACTACGGCGCCGGAAACGTCATCATCTGGGACACCGGAACGTGGGAGTTCATCGGGCCGGGCGACGATCCGGTGAAAGCGCTCAAGGGCGGCGATCTCAAGTTCCGGATGAACGGGAAGAAGATGTTCGGCGAATGGGCGCTGTTCCATATCAAGGGACGTTCGCCAAAAGGGAACGAGTGGCTTCTCGTCAAGCACCGCGACAAGTTCGCGAACGACAAAGTCGATGTGACAGAAGTCGCACCGGCGTCCGTCGTTTCCAATCGCACGATCGAAGATGTAGACGCCAGCAGAACATGGCAGAGCAATCGTCCGGCTACGGGCCGGGGCGCTCCGACTCTCGCGTCACGGCTGGCCGCTGAAGCAAAGAAAACTACCGCATCGAAGAAACGTTCTGCAGCGCCGCCTCGAGCAGCTTCCGCTCGCTCTCGAAGCTCGCCCGCTGAATCGCCTCGGAAAGCTCGACCCACTCCACGTCGTCGACCTCGCTGAGCTGTGGCGTCAGCTCGCCGGCCAGATAGCGCATGAGATAGAAGTCGACGCGCTTGTGGATGAGTGTGTCACCGGCGCGGAAAAAATATTCGATCGTGTCGAGTGGCTTGACGATCTCTGCCTGAAGTCCGGTTTCTTCGAGGACCTCGCGCAAAGCTGCCTGCTCCGATGTTTCGCCTTGTGCAACCGCCCCCTTTGGCAACCCCCAGCGAGTTCTACCACGCGTAGCGATCAGGGCCACGTACGCTGCGCCGTTTCGCGTGGCGACGACCGCGCCGCCGGAGGAGTGTTCGTTCCGCGTTTTTTTCCTGGGGTCGGGCATCCGGCGTCCATTCTAGAAGGCTAGTGATTTTTCGTGAAAAGTCGTACATTTTCTTCCGTAATCGCGGCACACGAATCGAGGAGGTCGCATGCTCGGAATCGTCACTGTCGTTGGCATCGTCGTTCTCGCGGTCCTGATCTGGTTGTTTCTCCGCACACGCTCTCAGGATCTCCTCAGTGAAATGATGGAAAAGCGACGCGCGTCGTGCCGCCTCGTCTCCCGCGCGGAATACATCGAAGGGATGAACGATCTGTCGGTGGCTCTCTGCCTGTCGAATGACAATCTCTATTACGAGAACACCGACATGCAGGCCTCGTTCGAACTTTCGCGGATCGACGAGGTGGAGTACGACGACGAGCTTTCGACAGCGCGATCGATCCCGGCCGGATCGCGCGCGCTGCGACTGCGGTCGCACGGGCAGACGTTCGAGTTCGTCATGCCCGCGGCGGAAGCGGCGAAGTGGGAGTCGATGCTGCCACCACGCCGCTCGGGAGGACAGCCGGCCGCGCGGGTGGGTTGAGTCATTCCGAGCCGCGGCGAGGAATCTGGGCGGTAGGTGTCCTGTTGCGTGACCCCGTCGGGGTGTAGCGCAGTCTGGTAGCGCACCTGCTTTGGGAGCAGGGGGTCGGAGGTTCAAATCCTCTCGCCCCGACCAATCAAAATCAGCGACGCACCCACACTCGACGACTTCGAAGCGCTGGCTCGCGAACGTTTGCGCACATAGCGTACGAGTTTCTCGCCAGCGGCGCCGCGGATGAAGTGACGCTGCATTGGAATCGCGAAGCGTTTCAGCGAATCGCACTGCGCGTTCTGCGCGACACCTCGCGCCTCGACACCACGACCACGCTCCTCGGCGAGACGCTCGAGTTTCCGGTGCTCGTCGCGCCCGTGGCGTATCAGAGATTGATGCATCCGGATGGGGAGGTCGCTGCGGCGCAGCAGCAAGCGGCGCGATCTACATCATGAGCACAGCCGCAACGTGCTCGATCGAAGAGGTCGCCACGAGCAGCGCGCGAGTGTGGCTGCAGATCTACCTGCAGGGCGATCGTGAGGTCACGCGCTCTGGTTCAACGCGCAGAGGCCGCCGGAGTGCGCGCACTCTGCCTCACAGTCGACACCCCGGTTCTCGGCACGCGCAATCGACAGCAACGCGTGAAATTCGCTCTCCCACCCGACCTCCCGACCGATCACCTGGGGTCGATTGGCTTCGGTCGATTACAAAACTTCCGCTGCTTCTGAAAGGGATTCTCGATCCCGACGACGCGCGGCTCGCCGTCGAACATGGCGCCGCCGGAGTGATCGTCTCGAATCACGGCCGCAATCTCGACGCGCGAAAAGCTCGGAACAGCGATGGCGCTCCTCGGCCGGGCGACGATCGCGGACATCGACCGCTCGGTCATCTGGTGACGAACACCGCTTCGATCCAGGCCGGCGCGACGCGCTTCTCTTCTTCACGTGCCATTGGAGTGAGCCGCTCGCGCAGCGGCCGGATCGCGGGAACAATCCGAAACGTTCGCTGCGTAAACCCACTACCGCTGACGATTCGCGTGAGCGCGGCTTCGCTATAGCCGAAGTGATGTGGGAATCCGAGGAGATTGTTGTAGGCGAGTTGCTGGACAATGGGACTCGTTGCGGCGCGCGGTTCTCCCTTCTGGAACG
>DASXRT010000034.1:0-31977 GCA_036506455.1 Thermoanaerobaculia bacterium | reverse complement strand
CGGACATCGGCGAGGAGCGGCAACGACGCAGACGAGCCGTCGCCGGCCGCAACCCCTTGGCTGGTGGGGTTCGCGGGATTTCTGACACACCACACTCGATTCACGGACGATTGACGCTGCGCTGCATGGCCGCGTCACGACCACTGCCTATATTCATAATCGTCATACACGAAGCCCCTCCTAGCGGAACCGGCAACGTTGTGTGAGAGAGAGACAGCAGGCGGATGGTCGCGCGTGGCGAACCGTCCGCCTCGCTGTCTCTCGGCGCATGTGAAGAGCTACAGCACGATCGTGTAGCCGAGGGTTCTGAGGTCGGGCATGCGATCAAGGTAGACGTGCCCGTCGGTGTGATCGATCTCGTGCTGGAAGATCCGCGCCGTGAAGTCGTCGACCTCTATGTCCACCTTCTTCCCTTCGTGATCGAAGCCGCGCACGTGCAGGTTCTTGTGTCGCGGCACTTCACCGCCCAGGAACGGGACGCTCAGGCAGCCTTCCCAATCGGTGATGGTTTCGGTGCCGATGGCCTCGTACGTCGCGTTGAAGAAGACGCCGACGCCGAGCGACTTCACACCGCGGCGTTTCGCAACGCGTTCCTGCACCTCGAAGACGAAGATGCGCAGCGGCAGATGAACCTGCGGCCCGGCCAGCCCGACGCCCTCGTACGCGTGCATCGTCTCGATCATGTCGTCGATCAGCGGCTGGAACTTCCCCGCTTTGATGTCTCTGATCTCGACGTCCGCGGCTTTCTGCCGAAGGACCGGATGTCCGAGCCTGGCCACTTTCAAAATCGCCATCAACTTCTGCCGCTCAACGTGATGAGGAATGCGAACAGTGTCAGCACTGCCGCGCCGTAGAACGCGGCGCGCACGCCACCAACGTCATAGAGGAAGCCCGAAAGAATCGGACCGGCAAAGCGCGCCAGCGATCCGACGGACGTGGCCAGCCCGAGCATGCTTCCGCGCTCGTTCTCGGGCGCTGCCTTTGAGATGAGCGATGTCAGCGACGGATAGGTCAGGCCCTGTCCGATGGCGATGAAGAACGCTACACCGTACAGAAGCGGCACGCGCCAGATGCTCGGCACCGCCACGAACGCGGCGGTGAACGAGAGCGTGCCGATGACGATCAGCGCTTTCTCCCCGACCTGCTTCGCGAACTTTCCGATGAGCACTCCCTGAATGACCGCCACGACGACGCCCATGAAGAGAAAGAAGTACGCCAGATCGATCTGCCGGAAGTTGAAGCGATCGCGCGCGTGCAGCGTCACGCTCGTCTCCATGCCGGAGACCGCGAGCAGCGTCAGAAAAAGCGCGCTCATCGCCGCGGTCAGGACCGCGTGGTGCATCATGTCGCGCCACATTCGCGGATCGAACTGGGGTGGAATACCGCTTCGCGGCACGAGGTCCGGAGGTTTTGATTCGGCGAGGACGACGACTGCAATCATGAGCGCCGTGAAGGACAGTCCTGCCGCCACGGCACCGGGGAGCAGATTGCCATGCCACCCGTGTCGCGTCCCGATCGTGGACAGAAAGCCGCTGAGCGGCGGTCCGAGGATGAAGCCCATGCCGAAGGCGGCACCGATGAGGCCCATGCCGCGAGCGCGCTCTTCCGGGGTGGTGATATCAGTGATGTACGCCTGGGCAGTACCGATGTTCGCGCCTCCCACTCCCGCGATGACGCGCGATGCAAAGAGCAGCGTCAGGTTCCGGGATAGCGCGAAGAGCAGGTAGCCGGTGCAACTCGCCGTCAGGCTGATGAGAATCACCGGACGCCGTCCGATGCGATCGGAGAGTCGTCCCCACACCGGCGCGAAGAAGAACTGCATGATCGAGTAGACCCCGACCACCGCGCCAACCACCACGCCGCTCGCGCCATACTCGCGCGCGTAAAACGAGAGAAACGGGATGACCATCCCGAAGCCGATGAGGTCGATGAAGACCGTGAGAAAGAGGACGAACAACGACGTCTTCTTCATGAGCGGGCGCAGTCTACGATAGGTCGTAGGTGCCAGCTCGTGGGTATCGGGGGCATCATCGTTCATGCGATGCAGCCCCCGGTACCTACGACCGACGACCGACGACCGATGACGCGACGACTCGTCTTGTTCGACATCGACGGAACATTGATCACCGACGGCGGTGCTGCGCGCATGGCGTTCTCCGAGGCGCTGCGAAGCGTGTACGGATATGAAGGCGAAGTCCGCCGCTATGACTTCTCCGGCCGCACCGATCCGCAGATCGCGTCGATGGTTCTGCGCGATGCGGGCTGGCGCGACGAGGAGATCACGAAGCGCTTCGACGATCTCTGGCGCTCCTATCTCGACGGTCTCGAACGAAGCGCGACGAGCGACCGCGTGCGAGCTTTGGCGGGGATTCCCGAGCTCCTCAGCGCCCTGAAGAGCGACGGCGCGGTCACACTCGGACTGCTCACCGGCAACATCGAGCGCGGCGCGCGATTGAAACTCGCTCCGCCTGCGCTGAACGAGTATTTTCCCTTTGGTGCGTTTGGCAGCGACTCCGCAAATCGCGAAGACCTCCCCCCCATCGCCGTGGAACGTGCCTCGCGAATCGACGGCTATCGCTTCACCGGCTCCGATGTCGTGATCATCGGCGACTCGATCTACGACATCCGCTGCGGCGTGCCGTATCAAGCGACGACGATCGCCATCGCTTCAGGCAAAACGCCGGCCGAGAAACTGCGGGCCGAGAATCCCCGCCACTTCTTCCACTCGGCGGAAGACCTCGGTCCACTGCTGAAGGCGATTCTCGACTAATCGCGATGGCGGTGGCGTCGCGGCACGCTGACCTTGCCGCCGATGCGCTCGTAATCGACGCTGCCGCTGCCTTTGCTCTCGACCGTAAAGTCGCCGCGCACATCGTTGACGTCGACACTGCCTGAACCGTCGTCTTCGATCGTGACGCTGCGCTGCACGTTGCGAACGCTGATTCCGCCCGATCCGTCGTCGATCACGACGTTGCCCCCGATGCGCTCGATCTCAATCGCTCCTGAGCCGTCGTGAATCCGCAGATCGCCGGAGACATCGGCGACTGTCAGCGCGCCTGAGCCGTCGGTGACACTGGCGTTGCCGTGAACGCCGCGGATCGTCAGTTCTCCCGATCCATCGTCGACTTTCAGGTCGCCGACGTTCTCGATGACCAGCTCGCCGCTGCCATCGCGAACGTCGAGAGCGATGGACTCCGGCACGGTGACTTCGAAATCGAGCTTGGCCTCGCCCGCTCCGAAGAAGAAACCGGAGTGCTCCGGGATGACAGCTTCGATGCGCAAGTCCGAGCCATTCTGCTGCGAGCGGAGCTGGATGTCGTTCAACAGCGACTTGCTGCTGGCGCAGGCCGTTCCCGTGGCCACAACGTCGCGCGCTCCGGCTCGGCCGCTGATCCGCAGCGATCCGGCCCGCCCGATGACCACGACGCGCGTGACTCCGGCTGCCGGCGCGCTGACTCTGCGCGCAGCAGAATCATTGCAACCGAACAAATCGGCGCGTGCGCTTGCCGCGGCAAAAACCAGGATCAAAGCAAGCAATCTCACTCTCATGGCGAATCTCCTCGTCTGTAGAGCATGTACGCTGAGCGCCGGAGAAAGTTTGTAAACTCGGCAGGCCGTGGAGCTGGAAGAATTTCTCAAGCCGCTGTACCAGGAGGTCGACGGCGTCTCCCGGTTCGACGAGATCGAACGGATCGCGCGAATCGCCCGGGCCATTCACGGCGATGCCAACCACGAGCTCGAGCTCCTGGTGCTGTTTCATGGGCTCGGCAAATGGCTGGAAAAGGTCGGCAATCTCTCGCGCACGATGCTGGCCGTTCCTGGTCTCGACGAAGGCGAGCTCCGCCGCACCGCTGCGTCGATCCGCCGGCTGGACATGCCCGGGACCGATGTCGAACGGTCTGTGGCGGCGGCAGTGCTCATCGATCGGAGCGGAGTGCGAGGTCTGGCCCAACGCTTCGCGGCCGCGCGCCGCGAAGGTCACACCGTGATCGACGTCGTACGCGAGGCGCTCGCTGAGTCTTGGATTCCGGAGTGGTTGCCGGAGAGGGCGCGGCCGGTGTTGGAGGCAAGGCTCGAAGCGAGACGCGCAGTTTGTCGCGCGATTCTCGAAGAGGGATGAGGGCAACCCTCAGGTTCTGACCACGCCCGCGCGTTGATACACCTGCGCGTCGATGAAGACGTCGACGAGCGATGAGTCGAGCAGCCCGTCTTTCACTTCCATCTTCAGGATGTCGATCGCGCGATCGGTGGAGACGGCGCGCTTGTAGGGGCGATCATTCGCCGTCAGCGCGTCGTAGATGTCCGAAACCGTCATCATCCGCGACTGGATCGGGATCTCTGTAGCGGTGAGCTTGCGCGGATACCCGCGGCCGTTGAGCTTCTCATGATGCGCGTAGGCGATGTCGGGGACGCTGCGCAGGTCCTTGGTCCACGGAATCTTCTGCAGGAAGTGGAACGTGTGTGTGACGTGGCTCTCGATCTCTCCGCGCTCGACGGCGTCGAGGTTGCCCTTGCGGATCGAGAGGATCCTCGCCTCCTCCGGGTTCAGCAGCAGGCGCCGCTCGCCGCGAACATCTTCAAAATCCCGCGTGGCCAATTGCAGCAGATACTGAAAGTCGCCCTCCGGCAGCACCGTCGGCTCGTTCGACTGAGCGATGATCGCAAAATCCTTCTGCAGCTTCTGCAATTCGTCGGCGACCTCACGATCCGTCCGGGCGGCAAATTCGTCGAAGCCGTCGCGCCCGTTGCGGAGCAGATAGTCGATCTTGCGTTTGCTCCCCTCGTTCTCCACCGATTTCATGAGGAATTCGAAGCGTCCGCGGATGGACTCGAGCTGCATCGGGTAGAGCTTCTTCTCCTTGACCAGCACCTGCTCGCGAACGCCGACTTTCCCGAAATCGTGAAGGAGCGAGGCGTAGCGAAGCTCGCGCACCTGATCGAGCGAGAAGTGGACGTCGCGGTACTTCCCCTCGTCGACGCGATCGATGACCTTCGCCAGCTCGACGGTCAGATCGGCAACGCGGAACGAGTGACCGGAGGTCGTCGGATCGCGCTGCTCGATCGCCGTGACCGCTGCGGTGACGAAGCCCTCGAACAGTCTCTCGATCGATTCGTAGAGCAGGTTGTTCTCGACGGCCACCGCGGCCTGCCCCGAGAGCGACCGCATGATCTCCACCGTCTCCTGATCGAACGGAACCACCTCGGCCGGCACTGTGGCGGCGGTGAGCTTGCGCGGCGCGCCGACGCGCTTGCGATTGATGAGCTGCAGCACTCCGATGATGTCGCCGACGTGATTGGTCATTGGAAAAACGAGCAGCGACTTCGTCAGGTAGTGATTCTCTTCGTCGAAGGAGCGGTTGATCGTGTACTCGGCGTCGGGAGGAAGATGATAGGCATCATCGATGACCAGCGTTTCACCGGTCATGGCCACGTAGCCGGCGAGACTCCTGCGCGTGATCTGGAGGACCTTTTCCTCGAAGTCGACGTGAATCGAATCGTTCTGCGCGAGCTTCCAGCGAAGGACCTTCCCCTCGCCGGGAATCTCGTCGAGGAGATAGAGCGATCCGGCATCGGCGCGGGAGAGCTCCCGAGCCTTGCTGAGGATCATCGTCAACAGCACGGCATGATCGCGCACGGTGGACAGCGCGATGCCGACCTCGCTGACTTCCTGGAGCTCGCGCGTGCGCTCGCTGAGCTGGCGATCGAGCTGATCGGAGCGGACCTTCTGATACAGGTACTGGTACGCGCGCTTGACGGAATTGAGAAGGACGGCCGGCGACGGATTTTCCGGCAGATGCAGATAGACGTTCTCGTCGGTGAGCCATTTCGGCTGCTCGTCGAGACCGATGCCGACCACCGCGGTGCGGTTATCGATTTTCAGGGATTTCGCAGCGCTGCTGGTGATGGCTTTGTCGACGAGAACGACGCGGAGTGTGGATCCGTCAGGGCCGAAGGCTTCGAGACTGCTCAACGGGCGAGGGGCGATGGCTTCGCGCTTCAGTGCGTCCGCATACCGACCGATCGGAAAGTTTTCGGAATGCAGCAGTGTCAGCGTCTGCATGATCGCGTTGTGCGAAGCTTTCGTCGTTACGCGGCGTGCAACCGCCGATCGCGAGGCGATCTTCCAGCGGGGACCCAACCTGCACAGAAGCCGCGACGCACGCCATCATTATGGCACCGTTGCCCTGCCGCGGCGAGAATGTTGTTGAATTCACGGGTGTTCTGGCCGTGCGATTCCGGAGGAAACGCCGTTGGCAGCATACTCGACCGAGACGATCACGCCGCAGTATCACGACGCCGTCGTGTCGTGGCAGAAGAGCAACTTCCCCGAGCTCCGGTTCCTGCAGGACAACTGGTCGAAGTTCTATCCGACGCAGACGCCTTATCAGTTGTTCGCCAAAGTCGGCAAGCTCAACTCCGATCAGATCATCTTTGGCCGCCAGGCTGGTCAGCCTCGCTACGAAAATGCCGGAGACATGGTCGGCAACATGTTTTATACGGCGCGCGACATCATCCGCGCGCAGGCTTCGACCGAGCTCGGCTCCATTCAGCAGCATCGCCTCACTCTCGAAGAAGCACCGACCGACGCCATGAAGATGGCCATCCTTCGCATCATGGCCGAGGAGCTGCGGCATGGGTATCAGATGTTCTGGGTGTTCGATCACGATACGACGTGGAAGAAGCCGGGCCATCCCGACGTGGCCAAAGATACGATGGATGAACTGCTGGCGATGCAGCTCGGCAATCACGTCCTCGACGCGTTCAACATCCCGTTCAACAACTTCCTCGATAACGTCATCTTCGCCACGGTGATCGATCTCGTCGGCAAGTATCAGCTCGAGATGCAGCGCGTCTTCTCCTACGCGCCGATGGGTCGCTCGATGGGTCCGATGCTTTCTGAAGAAGGCTTCCACATCGGCTCGGGGCGCGGCTTCCTCAAGGAGCTCGCTGTCAGCGCGCCGAATGACGATGCCCGGTTCTCCATCGCAGACATTCAGAAGACCATCAATGCCTGGGTGCCGCGCGGCGTGGAGATGTTCGGCAACGAACGCGGCGGCGAGACCGCGATCGCGTTCGGTTTCAAGGACCGCAACAACGGCACGGCCCAGCACGAGTACCACAACGAAGTGCGCGAGGTGATCGAGCTGGTCAACGTCGCGGTGGTTCAGGCGAAGGTCAAGGACATCACCGCGCCCGACGCGCGCAGCCTCGTCCGCGAGGTGCAGGACACCGGCGAGACGATCAAGGGCGTTTCACCCAGCGATCTGCTGTTCGTGCCCGACGTGAAGTTCTTCCGCGGCCGCGGCATTGAAGAAATCGTCTACATGCCGTACGACGTGCACGGGAATCTCATCACCGAGAACGGGAAGGCGATCAGTGGCGAGCGGTACCTCGAGTATCTGAAGAGCGTGGTCCCCGCCTACTTCGTCAAGACGAAGGATTTCCAGAAGTTTCAGGACGGATTGCTCGGACGTGAGCGCCCTGAGGCGGGACGAAGCTACGGTTGGTGAGTCAGTTCTGCAAGAAAACGCTTGTGCTAACCTAACCGCTGCATGCGGTTTCGATTAGCGCTCTTTTCTCTCATCCTTCTCACCTCTTGCGGCAAGTTGGCGGAGCTTCCCACTGATCCGGGTGTCGGCGGACAGCCGATCGACCCCAATGCGACGTTCACGCGCGTCAAGAACGAAGTCTTCCCAACGTGCGCGGCGGTCGGCTGTCACGGCACGATTGCGCCGCAGGAAAACCTGATTCTGACGCCGGACCGCGCATATGGCCTCATCGTGAACGTCCGGTCAAATCAGAATCCGTCGCTCAATCGCATCAGCCCCAACGACCCGGCGAACTCCTATCTGTATCGGAAGATCACCGGTTCCGGAATCGTCGGCGATCGCATGCCGCAAGGCGGGCCATTCCTCACTGATGCGCAGATTTCGCTGGTGCGTGACTGGATCCGGAGAGGGGCACCGAATGATTAGGTTGGCGGTTGCCTGTAGTCTGTGGTCGGTTGTTGCGACGAGTGTGTTCGCGCAGAATCAGTACACGCCTGTCGCTCCCATTCCGGTTGGTGACATCCTCCTCTCTCTTCCCTCGTCTCACATTCCCGATGCGAAGACATGGGAAGTGAAATTCACGCACCGTTTCAATCAATCGATCGATTCAGGAAACGCGTGGCATTCGCTTTTGGGACTCGACAGTGGTGCGAACACCGGGATCGGTCTCTCGTACGTTCCTTACCGCGACTTTCAGATTGCCCTTCTGCGCACGAACACGCTCGAAACATACGAGGCGTCGCTCAAGTATGTCGTGATGCAGCAGGCGCGCGTCATCCCGTTCACCGCCGCGCTGCGCGGAGGCGTCGATTGGCGAAACGCGCGCGAGATCGACGACCGCGCGTCATACTTCGCGCAGGCGATCATCTCGCGGCAGTTCGGTGGCCGCTTCGATCTCTACGTCGTGCCGACATACATCACGGATGCCGGTCGCGCGATCAGCGGCATCCGCTCTGTCGCTCTTTTCGATCACGCCTTCAACGCCCCGGCCGGCGTCGTCTTCATGATTCGGCCCGCGTTCAGCATCGTCGGGGAGGTGATTCCGCCGAATCACGATCTTCCCGACACGCTCAAAGCGGACCTGGGCTGGGCGGTCGGGATCAAGAAGGCGATCGGGGGTCATTTCTTCGAGATCCTCCTGACAAACAGCAATGGCACCAGCGCCGATCAGTACATCACCTCGACGTTCAACGGCGCGCCGCTGACCACGGGCGATCTGCGGTTGGGGTTCAATATCGAGAGGCGTTTCGGAAAAGGCGCCAGACGCTAGGGTTAGCGGCTGGCCGCCCGTTTGCACCTTCTGGGGCTCAAATGCGTTGCCCTGAGTGTAAGTCGATGAATGCGCCGAACGCGGCCGTCTGCGGCACATGCGGTCTCATTCTGCTGAAGGCTTCCGAACAACCAGCCGCGCAGGCGATGCTCGCTGCTGCGCCGCAGGCGCCGAAGCGGCGCGCCGAGGATTTCGCCGGCCAGAAGCGCCGCGCCGCCGATCAAGCGACCGCGCACTGTCAGTTCTGCGATGGAACGATCGGACCGAGAGCCGTCCGCTGTAAGCACTGCGGCGAGATCACCAACGAGAATTACTTCCGCGAGCGCGCGCAGCGCCTCCGTTCGCGCATCAACTACGCAAGCTGGGTCGCCTATCTGTTCGGTCTCGGCGCGCTGCTCGTCTTCCGGCCTGTCGGCCTGTTCTCGATTGCAGCAGGTCTGCTCCTCTCGATCGTCTACTACGCGATCCCGGTCGAGCCCACGCCATCGGACAAGAAGAAGCGATTACCGTTTCTGGCATTCCTGAAACGGCAACTGCGCATCGAGCGCGTCCACGTGCCGATTCCGACGATGCGCAACAAGAAACTCGTTCTCGTCGGAACTCCACTCGTCGCCGCCCTCGTCGGCTATTCGGCAAATCTGTTCCTGTTGCAACAGCCGATGGATGACGTCCTTCGCGAGAGCACGGCGTTCCGCGGCATGGAAGTCTCCGCGCACTATCAGTACTGGGTCGTGCCCGGCGTGGTGGTCTACGACCTCCGCCAGCTCAGCTTCCGGCAAACGCCGATCGACGTCCACACCGCACTTCTCGAGTTCGCGAAGAAGGTGCGGGAGAAGCGCTACTCGCGCATCGAGCTCTCGTACAAAGGCACAACGAAGTTCTCCATCGACGGCGCATCGTTCCGACGTCTCGGCGAGGAGTACGCAAACAGGAATTACGACTTCGTACTCTATTCGTTCCCGCGACTGGTCCACGCTGAGGACGGCGCGCGAGCGCCGAATGCCACGGCCTCAGATCGGGACGCGCTGCTGCAGTTCCACAAGCAGTGGTACGGCGATGACCCGATGACGCGCACAGTCGCGAACGGGATGTAGCTAAGCTAGAGCAGCCCCTCCCCTTCCAACTGCTTCACCAGACTCTCGCTGTCCGCGTATTGAAACGAGCGGATGCCGACGCTGCGCGCGGCGAGAACATTCTCGAGCAGATCGTCGATGAACACCGCGTCCTGCGGCTGTGCACCGATCACTTCCAGAGCCTTTTGAAAGAGCTCCGGTTCCGGCTTCGCGACTTTGAATCGATGAGAGAAGATGAAGCGATCGTCCTTGTTGAAGAGCGCCGCGAATTGCTTCGGGATCACCTCGGCGTGCACCTCGTTGGAGTTCGAGAGAAAGGCCACGCGATATTTCTTCCGCACGCGGTCGAGCACCTCTTCGATGCCGGGCATCGGGCCGTCGAAGAAGTTCTCCCACACGGTGTGCAGGTCGCGGACCGTACCGCGATATCCGGCGCGATTGCTGAGGAACTCGTGGAATTCCCAGAACGTGGCGGCGCCACGCTCCATGTCTCGGTACCCGCCGGGCATCTCGAAGATCTCCAGCAGCTCGTCGCGATCGACTTTCGAGTCGCGACAGATGCTCTCGATCACCCGCTCGTAAGCGAGCCTGATGACGGTGTTGCCGAGGTCGAAGAGAAACCAGGAGATCATGTGGTTAGTGATTCGTAGTTGGTAGCTGGTGCCTTTTGGCACGAGGCACCAGCTACTAACTACCAATCACCGACAACTACATGCGGAACACCCCAAAACGCGGCGGCTCGATGCGCGTGTTGCAGGCAATGGAAAGCCCCAATCCCAGATACACCCGCGTCTCGGCTGGATCGATCACGCCATCGTCCCACAATCGCGCGGTGCTGTAGTACGGACTCCCTTCGCTCTCGTACTTTTCCAGAACCGGATCGGCGATCGCGCGCTCTTCCTGCGCCGAGAGCTGCTTGCCTTCGCGCGCGAGTTGATCGCGTTTCACCGTCGTCAACACGCCGGCGGCCTGCTCGCCACCCATCACCGAGATGCGCGCGTTCGGCCACATCCACAGGAAGCGCGGTCCGTAAGCGCGGCCGCACATCCCGTAGTTCCCGGCGCCGAACGAGCCGCCGATGATGACCGTGAATTTCGGCACGGTCGAGTTGGCGACGGCGTGAACCATCTTCGCGCCATCTTTCGCGATCCCACCTCGCTCATACTGCTTCCCGACCATGAAGCCGGTGATGTTCTGCAGAAATATGAGTGGTATGCGCCGCTGATTACACAATTCAATGAAATGGACTGCTTTGAGCGCTGATTCCGAGAACAAGACGCCGTTGCTGGCGAGGATGCCGGCCTTGTAGCCGAAGATGCGCGCGAAGCCGGTCACGATCGTCGTCCCGTATCGCTCCTTGAATTCGTGAAAGCGGGAGCCGTCGACGATCCGGGCGATGACTTCGCGTACGTCGTACGGCCGGCGCAGATCGCGCGGAATCACGCCGTAAAGCTCCTTCGGATCGAATGCCGGATCTTCCGGCTCGACGCGTGTCTCGGGCTCGTGCCTTTCGAACTTCAGGTTCTCGACGATGTTCCGCACAATCGCCAATGCGTCGTAATCATCCTCGGCGAAATGATCGGCGACTCCGCTGATGCGCGTATGCACGTCGGCACCACCCAGCTCCTCGGCGGTGACTTCTTCGCCGGTCGCCGCGCGAACGAGCGGCGGTCCGGCGAGGAAGATGGTGCCTGTGCCTTTGACGATGACGGCTTCGTCGGACATCGCCGGCACGTACGCACCGCCCGCGGTGCACGATCCCATGACCGCCGAGACCTGCGGGATCTCCGCCGCTGACATGACGGCCTGGTTGTAGAAGATGCGGCCGAAGTGCTCGCGGTCGGGAAAGACATCGGCCTGCAGCGGCAGAAACGCGCCGCCGGAGTCGACGAGATAGACGCACGGCAGATTGTTCTGCAGGGCGATCTCCTGCGCGCGCAGATGCTTCTTCACCGTCATCGGGAAGTACGTGCCGCCTTTGACCGTCGCGTCATTGGCGATGATCAGACATTCGCGCTGCTGGATGCGTCCGACGCCGGTGATGATCCCTGCCGCCGGCGCTTCATCGTCGTACATGCCGTTCGCGGCGAGGGGTGACAGCTCCAGGAAAGGCGTATCGGGATCGAGCAGCGTCGCGATGCGCTCGCGCACCGGCACTTTCCCCTGTTCCCGATGGCGCGCGATGTACTTCTCGCCGCCGCCCGCACGCGCCACGGCGAGCTTCGCGTTCAGCTCGTCGACGAGCGACTGAAGGCGATCGCGATTCTGCTTGAACTCCGGAGATGAGGCGTCGAGGTGTGTTTCGAGCGGCTCCATCGATCGCCGCAATCCTACCTTACGGACGCGACGATCAAAGGCTGGAAGTAACGATCATCGATTCTGCGAACGTCGGCGAAGCCGGCCTGCGTGAAAAGATCGATGAGCTTCGCGATCGATATCGCGTAATAGCGCGTACGCACGACACGGGTATCGACCCGCACACCATCGTCGTGCACGAAATACATGCTCAGGTTGTACTGATCTCCCTCCCATTCCCACACCTGGAAGATGGCGACATTCGCTTCCGGCAGCGCGCGAACGCCATACGGCACGAAACGCAGCGGCTCGCGCGGAGTCGCGGCGTAGTCGCGAACCGAGATCATGCATGTTCCGCCCGGTCTCACCACGCGATGAAACTGACGGAATGCCGACGCGATCGCATCGTCGCTGAGCAGATGAGGAACGGCATTGTCGCAGGCCAGCAGAACATCGACGCTTTGATCGCGATACGTCGAGAGACGGAGCATGTCATCGATGCGAAAGTCGATTTGGAGATTGCGCGCTGCCGCCTCGCGCTGCGCTCGCTCGAGCGCCTGCTCGGAGACGTCCGAAGCGATGACTTCGTATCCGCGTTGCGCGAGTCCAAGGGCTTGCGTTCCGATGCCGCAGGCCACATCGGCGACTCTTCGCGCATCAGGCGTCTCCGCTCGAATGATTTTGTCGAGGGCGTTGGACTGCCTCTCGATCGATGCGGGCCAATCTTCGTAGATCAGGTGATAGAGGTCGGCCAGGCCGTCGTAGAAAGGCCGAACGTCGCTCACCGCGCCACGGCTTCGCGGATCGCGTTCACGGCGGCCGACGTCGGCGTACCCGGCAGAAAGATCTCGCGGATGCCGAGCGCTTTGAGCTTCGGGATGTCCTGCTCGGGGATGATGCCCCCGGCGAAGACGATGATGTCCTGCGCTCCCTCATCCTTGAGCAGGCGCATGATCTCCGGGAACAGCACGTTGTGCGCGCCGGAAAGGATCGACAGACCGATGGCATCGACATCTTCCTGCACTGCCGCGGAGACGATCTGCTCGGGGGTCTGCCGCAGTCCCGTATAGATGACTTCCATCCCGGCGTCGCGGAGGGCACGGGCGATGACTTTCGCTCCGCGATCGTGGCCGTCGAGTCCCGGCTTGGCGATGAGCACGCGGATCTTCTTCTCAGTCAACGCGCGCCTCACGGAAGATCGAGAACACCACGATGTCGTGCCACGCCCCTTCGCGATAGAAATCGCGGACGAGCTTCCCCTCTTCGACGAAACCATGTGCCTTCAGCACATGCTTCGCGCGCTCGTTGTAGGCGAAGACGTTGATGCGCAGCTTGTGCAGGTTCATCTCGTCGAACGCGAAGCGGACCAGCGTGCCGATCGCGTCACCGCCGAAGCCGCGGTTCCACGCCGTCGGCTCGCCGATGAAGAGCCCGAGCCACGCCGTGCGCGAGACCCAGTCGATGTCGTGAATGGAAGCGTTGCCGATGTGCGATCGGTCGTCTTTCCGCTCAATCGCGAAATGGCGCTCGCTCGGCGTGGCATGCATGGCTCGGTCGAGCCACTCCACTTCGTTCGAGAAGGCGATCGGATAGCGCGACTTCAGAGTGCGCACGATGTTCGGATCGTTCATCCAGCGGTAGCAGCGCTCCGCGTCCTCGCGCTCGAATGCGCGCAGGATGACGTGCTCGCCGGCGATCATGAAGCGGCGCCGGTTCTCACGCGGCTCGGGCGCAAGATCGCGTTCAGTGCGCATCCCGGGGCCGGATTGTACCTGTAGACTGTTACGGAATGCGTCGATGCATCGTTCTCATCTCTCTCTTTCTCGCCGCGCGAGTCTCTGCGAGCTCGAACAATGCTGCGGCGATCGTCATCTATCGAGCCGGCCTCATGGAGATCGTCCGGAATCTCGAGTCGCGCCCGGTCACCGGCACGAAGCTGCCGGCGCGCGAGGAGCGCGAAGAAGCACGCCTGCTGTGGCGCAGCTTCCTCGACTATCAGCTCGCGTTGGAGTCGATCCGCGCCGAGAGCTCGGACTTCCTCCCGCTCAAGGGACCGGAACGAGACCGCATGTTCCGCCAATATCACGCCGCGTGGCTGGCGCAGTACCGCTCGGCGCTGCAGTTCATCGACGCTGCCGAGCGACATCCCGAATATCACGCGATGCTCAACGAGAAGGACGCCACTCTGGGACTCGTTTCCGGCTCTTATGCCGACTTCAAATTCCACTGGCTCAACGTCGCGCGCGCCGCGGAGTACACCGCGCTGGCGCTCTTCGATTCGACGCTGGGCGGCAGACCTCTCTCCGGCGCCATGCAAGACTCGACGTTCATTCTGAGGGCCGGCGCAGGCTCGGGGACGAAGCAGACGATCGCCAATGCCGGACAAATCGTGAAGACGGCGCTGTGGACGCCGATTCCGCAGAGCATCGAAGCGGCGGGAGCGGGGCCGGAGAAGCCACCACCACGCGCGCCGTTCATCACCAAGGCGCAGATTGCGAAGGTCCAGCAGCGCCTCGAACCAGGCGACCTCGTTTTCGAACGGCGCGAGTGGGCGTTGAGCAATGTCGGCCTTCCGGGATTCTGGCCGCATGTCGCGATGTACGTGGGATCGCCCGAGGACCGTCGCCGCGCATTTGGTCCCGAGTCCGAAACGAAGTTGCGCTTTCAGAATCCGCCCGCATACGACGCCAACTGGTCCCAGGCCACGATCGTCGAAGCTCTCGGCGAAGGCGTCATCACGTCGACGTTCGAACGCTCTGCGTACGCCGATGCCGTTGCGGTCGTGCGGCCGAAGGTCGCGCCGGAGAAAAAGGCCGAGGCGATCGCGCGCGCGTTTCAGTACGTCGGTCTCCCGTACGATTTCGAATTCGATTTCGCCACAGACAACCGCATCGTCTGCACGGAACTGGTCTACAAGTCGTACGAGGGATCGCTCGATCTGCCGGTCATGCGCCTCGCCGGCCGCAGTGTCACGCCGGCGAATGACTACGTCCGCTGGTTCGATGAGCGATTCGATCGCGGCCGCGATCTCGATTTCGTCGCGTTTCTCGACGGTCACATGCGCAGTCGCAAGGCCACGGAGGCGAGCGCCGCCGACCTGCGCGCGAGTTGGACGCGGCCGCGATGGCACTCGATCACGGACCGTTAGTGCATTTCGGCAAGCCGATCGAGCGGCGCGGCGATGCTGGCGTCCTCATCGAATCCCGACGAGGTGGAGTACTATACCGAGCTTCTCGGCGTCGGCGACGTCATCGAAGGGTCGACGCCGAAAGAGGATGCGGAGTTCTCGAAGCCGTCGCCGGAAATCTTCGAGGCGGCACTCGAGCGCGCCGGTACCGATCCGGAATTCACGCTCGTTGCCGGCGATACGCCTTATGACATCCTGGCCGCACATCGCTGCGCGCTGCCGATTGCAGCGGTGCTCAGCGGCGGCTTCGAGCGCGAGCTCCTGACCAAAGCAGAATTCATCTTCGACGACGTCGAAGAGTTTGTGAGGAAGATCGACATCGTCGATGAGTATTTCAGCGACTGAGATTCATCGCCGGGCCATCGTCGTCGACGGCCACTGCGACACACCCTACCGCCTCCTCCGCCACAACCTCCACCTCGATGAGCACGATACCGAGGCGCAGCTCGACATGCGTTCGCTCGAGGAGAGCGGCATCACCGCGACATTCTTCGCCGCGTACGTTCCGCCGTTCTACGCCGGACGCGGCGCCGCGGATTTCGCGCGCCGAGTCATCACCCTGATCAACAGCGAAGTCAGACGCCGTTCGGACCGGCTGCGCCTGGTCACCGACTCCTTCGGCATCCGTCGAGCGAAGCATGAAGCGAACATCGGCATCATGATCGGCGTCGAAGGCGGTCATGCCATCGAGGACTCGCTCGATATCCTCCGCGAGCTCTACACCAAAGGCGCTCGCTACATGACGCTGACACACGTGAATACGAACAACTGGTGTGATTCGTCAGGCGATGGCGGACGACACGGCGGGCTCACCGACTTCGGCCGGGAGGTCGTGCAGACGATGAATGACATGGGCATGATCGTCGACATCTCCCACATCTCCGACAAAGCGTTCGATGCGGTGATCGAGACGACGCGAGTGCCGGTCGTGGCCACGCATTCATCGTGTCGCGCGCTCTGCCGGCATCCACGCAACCTCACCGACGACATGCTCCGCGACCTCGGTCGCAACGGCGGCGTGTGCATGATCAACTTCTTCTCCGCGTTCGTGAACGATCAGGTCGCGCAGGTGGTCATGCATGCGCAGAAGCGGCCGCGCGGAGACGGCGGAGGCGGCGGCACCGAGGAAATGCCCGACGATCGCACCGACTGGGACTCCTACCTCGAATGGTTCAACACCCTCGGCTGTCCGATGGCGCGATTCGACGATGTCATCGATCACATCGTTCATGCCGCGACAGTCGCAGGAATCGATCACGTGGGCCTCGGGAGCGACTTCGACGGCGTTCCGGCGCTGCCGCACGGTCTCGAGACTGCCGCGGCGATGCCCCAGATCACCGAGCGGCTACTGGCGCGCGGTTTTTCGGAAGAGAACGTGACGAAGATTCTTGGTGGCAATTTTCTGCGCGTATTTGAACGGATTGAGGCAGGTCGTCGGTCGTAGGTCGTGGGTCGTGGAGGCCTTTGCGCGCTGAGGCCCAACGACCCACGACCGACGACCCATATAATCGCGAAGATGCCGACCGAAGTCGAACAACTGAGAGATTTCGCGAAAGCGTATTGGGCGAACGATCCGATTCCATGTCCGAAACATCCGGGCGCGCGGATGACCGGCAGCTTCGTGCAGACAACCTACGCCGACCACATCTTTCTCACCTGTCCGAAAGGAAAAGAGACGATCACGATTCCGCAGCGCCCGCGGCAGATGGAGTTCTATCCGCAGGCGGTCGAAGGAATGGTCGAGAACCTCCAGCGCGGCGATGCCATCCTTTGCTATCGCTGCCAGTCGAAGATCGAGGTAGCCACGAAAGAGAACGTCGATACCGGCCGCGCCGACTACGTCTTCACCTGCATTCGCTGTTTCTCGTATGGCACGTGGAGCGGCAAGCCGGAGCTGGCGAAGATCGGATCGTCGCCGACGTCGGGAACAGCGCCGAAGAAGAAGCCGGGCTCAACGCAGACGCCAGAAGTCTGAGGTCAGGCCGAGGGACGCGAAGACCGCTTCCGATTCTTCGGGAGTTCTCCGCCGCCACGATGGATCCCGCCGATCTTCGCTGTACCACGCTTTGGCGAGCTGCCACCCGAGCTGAATCGGAAGAACAGCACCCTTTTGCAGCCGCCACGTAGCGCACCATGCTTCGATGTCTGCCTCCGACCGGAAGTAGAGAATCGTGCTTCACGTGTAGACGATGTGCAGCCACCATAGCCGGGCCGGGACGACGACGTGCATCAAGCCGTCGCCGGTCAGTTGTCCATCCATAACGCTGAGTTGTGCCGGCGTGGAAGACTGCGCGCAAGTGGTGTCGATGATCGCGTCGGCGTGAAGCATCGCCGGAATGCCGAGCGCGTCCCAGATGCAGTTGCCGTAGCAGGAGAGTCCCTCTCCCTCCGGGAGAGGGTGGCGCGAAGCGCCGGGTGAGGGACCGGCTGAGACCCGGAACGGCGTCGCCACCGCCGAGAACGGACCGGCCATCAGAATCTCGCCGTCATCCCGAAGGACGATCATGTGCGCGTCGGCGAGGCGGCGAAATGACTCGAGCACGTCGTTCGAACCGATTCCGAGAATCCCGCCGACGCGTTGCGAAGTCGGAGGCACCCCTTCGCGCATCGCGATGTCGTAGATCACGCAGCGGACGCGATCATCCATCGTGCCGATGCTACAGTGAATTCAGGAACGCGAGCAGCTTCCCCTTCTCCTTCGGATCGAGAGCTTTGTAACGATCGCGCGCGAGAACGGCCTGATCGAGCGTCGTCGCGCGAGCGTCGTGCAGATACCGCGTCACCATGCGCAGGCCCCACAGCGGCGCGGTACGAATCTCCCGCGCGCTCGCCGCGCCCTGCACGATTCCATCGCCGAGCGATCCCATGTCGTGGAGCGGGAAATCGGAGTAGGGATGGAACGTCTTCTGCCGAAGCGCGGCGATGTCGCTCGATCCCGTGCGCAACGTCGCCACGTGACAGGAGTCGCAGCCGATTGTGTTGAAGACCTTTTCACCCGCATCGACATTGTTGTTCCTGCCGAGTGCGCGCGACGGTGGAGCGTCATGAAGGCGCTGAAACGCGGACTGGTGATTCCCCATCTCGTTGAGATAGGCATCGCCTGCGAACTGGATCAGGTTGCGGATCTGCGCCTTCCAGCCGAACTTGCCGACCGACATGCCGCCGTGCACGAGATCGCTCACCATGCTGACTCGCCCGGCTGTGCCGTCGCTCGAGTCCCTCATCGACTTCTTCTGCCGCGCTGAATTCGTCCAGTCCGCCCCCGAACGCTGTCAGTCGCGTGGGCGTCAATCCTGTCAGCGAATCGCCGAACATGCCGGCGCACGAACGAAAAACTCAGCCGCGGCGCATCTGCGTCTCGGGATGATGAATCCGTCCGCCGAGCCGCGCGGCGTAGAAAACGGTGGCGGTCGACGCGATCGAGAGTAGAAGAACCACGATCGTGAGGGCGCGACGCGGCGCGACGATGAGCGCGATCATCGCCACGGCGCCTTCGATGATCAAGAGAATGAGCGCCGCAGTCGCCGCTTCTTCATGCGGATCGATCGCGGGCACATTGATCCCCTGGAGCGGTTTCACGATGTCCTCGGCGCCTTTGCCCGCGAACCATGTCGGAACGGCAATCACCGCGACACAAATCAGAACGATGAGAGCAACGCGTCTTACCGCGAGGTTCCCAGTGGCCATGGCCCCGATCAGAAGGCACAGTCCGGCGAGATTGAGAATCGGCGGGAAGTTGTTCAACGCCAGATGGATATATGCAGCGTTCATGAATTGAGCTTAACGCGCGATCGAGATGGCAAGGTAGGGAATTCCTTTCCTCCGTCACTCCTTTATAGACCCCACAATGTCCGTCACCCCTTTCCCCGTTCGCCCAGCCGTCGAAACGTACGACGATCTCGTGTCGAAATTCGCGCGTGCTCACGCTCTCGTCAACCTCTTCGATGCCGTCGATCCCACGTTCGTCGAGCAGATCCGGCGGCGGCTTCGCGATGAGCCGCGGTTCCTCGAGGACCTTCGCCGCGCGGCGACAGAGTTCTCGATCCTTCTGAGCTCGTCGTCGTAAACTTCGCGCGCGTCTTGTCGGGCGCGCGCTTCATGAGTCGAGAGCCACACGTAGTCATCATCGGCGGCGGTTTCGGCGGGCTCTATGCTGCGCGCGGCCTCCGCAATGTTCCCGTGCAGGTCACGCTCGCCGACCGGCACAATTACCATCTCTTTCAACCTCTGCTCTATCAGGTCGCCACGGCGGCGTTGAATCCGAGCGACATCGCCGCGCCGATCCGCTCCATCCTTCGCCGCCAGCGCAACATCAGCGTGATCCTCGGCGACGCCGTGTCCATTGATGCGGAGCGTAAATTGGTCAGGCTCGCCGACGGAGAGCTCTCGTACGACTATCTGATCGTCGCCACCGGCGCAACGCACTCCTACTTCAATCATCCGGAGTGGGCCGGTCACGCGCCGGGATTGAAATCGATCGACGATGCCCTGGAGATCCGCCGCCGCGTGCTGCTCGCCTTCGAAGCCGCCGAGCGAGAGACCGATCCGGCGCGGCAGGCGGCGTGGCTCACCTTCGTCGTCGTGGGCGCCGGGCCGACCGGTGTCGAGCTGGCCGGCGCGCTCTCCGAGATCGCGCGGCAGACGATGATCCGCGACTTCCGCCACATCAATCCATCGAGCGCGCGAGTGATTCTGGTCGAAGGTCGCGATCGCGTTCTGCCCACCTATCCGCCGATCCTCTCGGACAAAGCGCAAAGGCAGCTCGTAAAGCTCGGAGTCGAGGTCATCACGCGCTGCGTCGTCGGCGGAGTCACCGATCATGAAGCGCGGCTCGGCGAACAATCGATCCCGACGCGTACGGTGTTGTGGGCCGCCGGCGTCGAGGCGTCGCCGCTGGCGCGATCGCTCGGCGTACCGCTCGATCGCGCGGGACGCGTCGTCGTCGAGCGTGACCTGACGATTCCGGGTCATCGGGATGTCTTCGTCATCGGCGATCTCGCGGCATCGCAGCAGAGAGACGGGAGTTTCGTTCCAGGCGTGGCTCCCGCGGCGATTCAGGAAGGCGTTCACGCTGCGCGCAACATCGAGCGAGCGGTCGCGGGTCAGCCGCTGCGCTCCTTCCACTATCGCGACAAAGGATCGCTGGCGACCATCGGCCGCGCCGCCGGTGTCGCGGACTTCGGACGCATCAAGCTGAGCGGATTCATCGCCTGGATCGCCTGGCTGGCCATTCACATCTTCTTTCTGATCGGCTTCCGCAACCGCTTCCTCGTCATCACGCAGTGGGCGTGGGCGTACGTGACATTTCAGCGGGGCGCCCGGCTCATTACGGGGCGCGTCGAACCTGTCCTCAAGGAGTGAGCGCGTACAATAACAAACGGGCCCATGCACGAGGAGCAGGTGGTGCAGAACGTTGTACTCGAGGGGGATGACCTCGCCTCCGTCGCCGCTCAATACGCGCGCGACCTGATCCTGCTTCTCGACGCCGCCGGCATCATTCTCTGGGCCTCCCCTTCCTCGCATTCACTCCTCGGCTACGAACCGGAGGCGATGGTCAGACGCCCGGCCGAGGACTTCATCCATCCCGACGATCGAGAAAAACATCGGGAGATTCATCGGCAGCGCATCAAGGAGCAGGTGAGCAAAACGATCGAGCTGCGTCTGCTGCGCGTCGATGGCTCGACCCTCGAGGTCGAGAATGCCGGCGCACCCGTCGTCTCATCGAGCGGGCTCGTCGATCGCTTGGTCGTCACGGCGCGCGACATCACGGATCGCAAGACGCTGGAGCGGCGCATGCGCGTCGTCATCGATCAGCTTCCCGCGAACGTCTGGACCACGGATCGCGATCTGACGATCACCTCATCGGCGGGCGGCGGACTGAACATGGTAGGCGTCCGACCGGACGAAATGGTCGGCGTTCCGCTGTCGCGCTATCTCGAGAACGATGAACGGCGTGACAAGGCAATCGAGAATCACCTTCGCGCTCTGCACGGCGAGCATCTCTCATACGAAACGCGGTTCCGCGATCGCGACCTGCACGTGCGCATGCATCCGCTGCGCGACGATCAGGGCGAGATCATCGGCACGATCGGCATCTCCTTCGACGTCACGGAACTGCGACGTGCGGAGCGTCGCTATCGTCTGCTCTTCGAGCGCAACGTCGCCGGCGTCTTCCGCTCCACGGTTTCGGGACGGTTACTGGAGTGCAATCGCGCCTTCGCGCGGATGTTCGGTTACGCTTCGCCGGCCGAGATGGTCGGCATTCACACACCTTCACTTTACTTCGACGGCACGAACCGCCACGAGTTGATCTCGCGCATCCGTCAGCGCGGCGAGGCGGTGAACTTCGAAGTGCAGATGCAGCGGAAAGATGGACAGCCGCTCTGGCTGCTTCTCAACGAGTTCATGACGATGCCCGAGGATGTCGGCGAGGAAACGCTGGAAGGAACGGCCATCGACATCACCGACCGTAAGCTCGCCGAAGAACAGCTCGAGTATCAGGCCTACCACGATGCGCTGACCGATCTTCCGAATCGTTTCCTCTTCAACGATCGACTGGTCCTCGCCCTGGCCCAGGCCCGGCGGCACACCCGTGCCGTGGCGGTTCTCTTCCTCGATCTCGATCGCTTCAAGGTGATCAACGACACGATGGCGCACAGCGCGGGCGACGAGTTGCTGCGTGCCGTTGCGGCACGCCTCCTCGACTGCCTCCGCGCCGAAGACACCGTCGCGCGTGTCGGCGGTGACGAGTTCCTGTTCATCTTGTCGGACATCGATCCCGCCACCGCTGCGGCGAGCGCCGCGAAGGTCGCGGAAAAGGTTCTCGACGGCATCCGCCATCCGTTTGTGGTGCAGGGACGCGAGTTGTTCGTCACGGGAAGTGTCGGCATCGCGATCGCGCCGCATGACGGCGAGAACATCGAGGCTCTCGTGAAGAACGCCGACGGCGCGATGTATCGCGCGAAAGAGGTCGGCCGGAACAACTATCAGTTCCACACGCCGCTCGCGCAGCGCCGCGCCGAGATGCGCCTGACGCTGGAGAGCGCGTTGCGGCGCGCCATCGGACGCGACGAGCTGTTTCTCGTCTATCAACCGATCGCGGAGATCGCGACAAACCGCATCACCGCGTTCGAGGCTCTGCTGCGCTGGCGCCGGCCCGGCACCGGCGTGCTCGAGCCGAAACACTTCATTCCTCTGGCCGAGGAGATCGGTGCGATCGTGCCCATCGGGGAGTGGGTATTCCGGACAGCGTGCCGCCAGCTCCATATCTGGCAATCGGGCGGTGCGCCCGATCTGCGACTGTCGATCAATCTTTCGCCGCGTCAGTTCTACGACGAGAGACTCACGAGGATGGTCGAAGAGGTTCTCGCGGAGACACACGTCGAAGCGCGATCACTTGATCTGGAAGTGACGGAGAGTCTGTCGATCCGCGACAGCGATCTGACCATCGGCCGGCTGTCGCATTTCCGATCGATGGGTGTCGGCGTCGCGCTCGACGATTTCGGCACCGGTTACTCCTCGCTCGGGCAACTGCGCTTCCTTCCCATCACGGCACTGAAGATCGATCGTTCGTTCATCGCCGACCTCCAGGAGCGCGGACCGGAGAAGACGATCGTCGACGCCATCATCACGATGGGCCACGCCCTGCACTTGCGCGTGATCGCCGAGGGCGTCGAGACGGAAGGGCAGCGCGCTATCCTTCGGCAGCTCGGATGCGACGAACTGCAAGGATTCGTGTTCAACGCCCCGCTCCCCGTCCAGGAAGCGGAGCGGCTCCTGCAAAGCGGCGGCTGAAGACGCTCGAGCGCGTCCTCTCGAAAGCCGGCATTGGTTCGCGGACGGAAGCGCGTCGATGGATTGCTGCCCGCCGTGTCCGCGTCAATGGTCAAGTCGTTGACGATCCCGATCGCTGGATCGATCTCGATCGCGATCGCGTCACCTTCGACGGCAAGCCGTTGCCTGCCGAGCGCAAGACTTACGTACTGCTCTACAAACCGACCGGCTATCTGACGACATATCGCGACCCGCAGGGCCGGCCGACGATCTACGATCTTCTCCCCGATCGAGAGCGCTATCTCTTTCCGGTCGGACGTCTCGATCTCGATACGAGCGGACTGCTTCTGCTGACCAACGACACCGCGTTCGCCGAACGGATCACGAATCCCGACTACAAAGTCCCGAAGACATATCTCGTGAAAGCGTCGCGTCATCTCTCCGACGAGGAGCTCGATCGCCTGCGAGGCGGCATCGAGTTGCGCGATGGTGCGACGAAGCCCGCGCCCGTCACACGTCTGCGCGAGCCGGGCGGACGAACGGTCTTCGAGATCACGATCACCGAAGGACGCAATCGCCAGATCAGAAGAATGGTGGAGGCGCTCGATGCCAAGGTGCTCAAGCTCGTGCGCGTGGCGATTGGGGGGATTCGCATTGGGGATCTGCAGATGGGGAGGGCGCGGGAGTTGACGCAGGACGAAGTGCGATCGTTGGTCGTAGGTCGTCGGTCGTAGGTCGTGGGGGCCTCAGCGCCCAAAGGCCCCCACGACCTACGACCCACGACCCACGACCTGAGTCAGCTCATCCACGACCGGCCAGGTTGCCTCCCGCCACGCGTCCGCCATCAGCAAACCCGCCGAAGCGAGGTAGAGGATGATGTCGCGGCGATCGTACGTTGCTTCGAGCTCGCGCACCGCCGCCCGCACCTGATCGGCGTTCGGCGGCGTGTAATCGTCCGCCTCGATCGAGCCGTTCGTGTGCGGAACGCTCCAGCGGTCGAGAAACGCCGCCATCATCTCGTTGGCCTCGTGCGTGTGGTACTGCAGCAGCGCCGCCTCTAGAAACTGATCGAACTCGGGAACGCCGATCCGCGAGGCCAGGAGGTCCGCTTTCTTCTCCACGGACATCTTTTTCATCGTCTCTTCGCGGAAGTGAAGCGCCTTGGCCAGATGCGCCGATGCGAGAAGCTTCGACGCCGGCTCGCCGTATTTCCAGAACGCGATGAGGATGCGCTTGCGGCGGCCGGCATCGGCGAGCTCTTTGAGAATCCGGCGGCTGTTCCACATAGACCGGCGTATTCTCTCCCGCGTCAATTGCGACCGCCGTCACGTTTTTGAGGGGCCAGGCGACTACAATCCCTCTTTACTGGAGGAATTCAGGTGTTCTGTCCTTCATGCGGCGTCAAGAACGACGGCAGCCCGATCAAGTGTTTCGTCTGCGGATCCATCATGCCGTCGGGCGAGCGGGCCGCTGCCGCCGACCCGCGGCGACGCCGCTCCACGATGTCCGCGGCTAGTGAACCCGTCGCCGCCATCGGCGATCGCATGCTGGCGCTCATCCTCGATCGCGTTGTCATCGTGGCGCTTCTCTCGATCCCCGCCGCCTTTCTGTTCGAGCGCTGGAACGGTCACGTGACTGCACCTGTTCGCGTCTCAATCGCCGCCGGCATTCTGCTGCTCCTCACCATCCTCGCCTATCACATCCTCCTCGAGGGACTCTTCGGCGCCACCCTCGGCAAGGGACTCCTCGGCCTGCAGGTGCGAAATGGATCGGACGACAGCCGGTGGCTGGCAGCGACGATCCGCAATGTGTCGCGGCTCTTCGACGCGATCCTCTTCTATGCCTTCGCGTTTCTCATCGCGGCATTCTCGACACGCAGGCAGCGTCTCGGCGATTACCTGGCCGGCACGACGGTGATCGAGCAGCGCGTCTCCGTGGGCTCGCGCATGGCGCTGATCTTCATCTGGCTCGTCATCGTCGCCGGCTCCCTCTGGCTGGCCGGCCGGCTCTGTCCGGCGTGCTTTCCCGCGCAGCGGCTGTTTTGATGGCTATGCGCCCCGACTCTCCTCCGCGCGGCCGGCGACCCGAGCCACCGCTTCGATCAGGTCGTATGGATCGATCGGTTTCGAAAGAGCAACGTCAAATGAGCCCGCCTCTCCTGCCAGTGCCGACGCCGGGAACGCTGAAAGCGCGACGACGCTGATCCCTTTTGCTTCAGGGCGCCGCCGAAGCTCGCGCGCGAATGCATATCCATCCATCGCCGGCATGGCGATATCGGTGACGATCACGTCGGGCCTGTGCTCGCCGATCGCGGCGAGCGCCTTTGCCGCCGACTCCACGGCGCGCACACTCGCGCCGGCCTGGCGAAGCGCCTCGCGCACGATTTCGCGACTCTCACGATCATCGTCGATGACGAGGACCTCGAGATTCGCCAATCGCGCTGCGATCGCCGGCGGTACCTCGGCAGGATTCGACGATACTTCGTGTGCGGCCGTCGTGAGCGCGCCGATCGGAAGAATGACCGTGAAAGTCGCTCCGCTGCCGCGTCCCTTGCTTTCCGCGGTCACCGTGCCGCCATGCGCTTCGACGATATAGCGAACGATCGACAGACCGAGTCCGAGTCCGCCATGCACACGCGTGCTGGGATTCTCCGCCTGCCGGAAGGGCTCGAAGACGTGGGGAAGAAAATCGGCATCGATTCCTTCGCCGCTGTCGGCCACGGTGATCTGGACGTACGAAGCCGTGCGCCGCGCCATCACGTCGATGAAGCCATTCTTCGGCGTGAACTTCACGGCATTCGAGAGCAGGTTCCACATCACCTGCTGCAATCGCGTGGCGTCGGCAATGATTTTGCCGAGACCAGGCGAAAAGGAGGTACGGATGGTGATCTGTCTGGCGTCGGCCGTCGGTCGCACTCCTTCCACAGAAGAGGCGAGGACATGCGCCATGTCGAGAGTCTCCCGGGTCAATCGCATCTTGCCGGAGACGATCCGCGATACGTCGAGGACGTCGTCGATCAGATGCGCCTGCAGTTGCGCGCCGCGGGCGATGGATGAAATGGCCTCGCGGAACGTCGGATCATTCGGGGACATCGTCGGCAGCAACCGCGCCCAGCCGAGGATGGCCGTCATCGGCGTGCGCAGCTCGTGCGAGAGCGTCATCAGGAATTCATCCTTCGCGCGATTGGCTTCCTGGGCCACGCGATAGGACGATTCGGCGCGGCGCTGTTCATCCTCCGCCTGCAGACGGGCCTCCCGCTGTTCGTGCAGCGCCCTCTGCACCTCTTCGCCATTCTTGCGTTCGGTGATGTCGCGCGTGATCTTCGCAAAACCGCGCAGCCTGCCCTGCTCATCGTGGACGGCGGTTACGATGACGTTCGCCCAGAACCTGCTGCCGTCCTTGCGCAAGCGCCATCCTTCGTCTTCGATGCTGCCGCGCTGAGAAGCAAGCTCGAGCTCACGTTGCGGTTTTCCCGCGCGGATGTCTTCTTCCGGATAAAAAACCGAGAAGTGCCGGCCGATGATCTCTTCCGCCTCATATCCTTTCATGCGGCGCGCACCTGCGTTCCACGACACAACGTAGCCGGTGGGATCGAGCATGAAGATCGCGTAATCCTGAACCGATGCCACGAGAAGGCGGAACATCTCTTCACTCTCGCGGAGCCGCAGCTCCGCTTCGCGTCGTTCGGTCAAATCGCGCGTGACCTTGGCGAAGCCGAGCAACTGGCCGCCTGCATCGCGCAGAGGAGTGATCACGGTGTCGACCCAGAACCGCTCGCCACTCTTGCGAACGCGCCATCCCTCATCTTCGATGCGACTTTCTTGTGAGGCCCTTTCGAGCTCGCGGGCCGGCTTTTTCTGCGCCACATCATCGGCCGGATAGAAGATCTCGAATGAGCGGCCGATCACCTCATCGCCCGCGTACCCGAAGATGCGTGCCGCGCCGCGATTCCACGAGCGGATCTCGCCCTGCGGACTGAGAAGAAAGATCGCGTAGTCCTGAACGGAATCGACGAGCAGTGCGAACTCGTCGACCGAGGAGGCGGCAGCACGTTTCTGGTGCTTATCGGCCATCTGAGGTCATGATCCGCAATTAACGTACCTTTGACGGCGCACCCCCCGATTTCTTGACGATCGGGCCATATTTTGTGAATACCAGGTTCAGTCATGCCACGTGATTTACGGACGGAGCCGCGTTACTTCGCGATCACCCCGATCGCGGCGGAAATCGGCAGGAACAACGCCGATCTCGTCGACATCTGCACGAGTGGCGCACGCCTGCAGGTCACGCGGTCGCTGATCGCCGGACAGGAAGTGCACTTCACGCTGCGTACCGACGGAGCCGCGATCGCCACGTCGGCCACGGTCGTCTGGTGCGAGCTCGCAGCGCTGGCGATGCAGGAAGAAGAGTCCGACCGTTACCTTTGCGGGATCTCGTTCGCGCGATCGCTCGTGGTGCTCCGGCACATCATCGACGAGCTGGTCGCTGCGAAATCGCTGATTGTCATCGAGGACATCCGGCACGCTGAGCGCTACCGCGTCATGGCACCATTGACCGCCTCCTTCGGAGGTCGTGGAGCACTACGCGTGCTCGATCTCTCGATTCGTGGAGCCCGGATCCTGATTCCGCAGCGCCTCGATTCGGGTACGACCGCTTCGCTGCGATTCTCGATCGATGGAGTCGATACTCCCGTCGATCTTCCGGCGACTGTCGTGTGGTCGCGCCCCGCGGAGCGCAAAGGACGTTTCGAATGCGGCCTGCGCATCGTCGATGCCGAGGAGTGGCTGCGTGCAGTGATCGACGAGCTGGCGCTGCGCGATGGCGTGGTGATCGAGACTGACTCGCTGCGCCGGAAATTCGATCCGTTTGCGCTTCATCCCGTTCCCGGTTTGGTCCCGATCCATCGATAGTTAGAGGCGAGGCGGCGCGTCGCAACCGCGCTGAACAAAGAGGACGAAGACCTTCCCGTCCCGCCATCCCGTGGCCACCGCTTTGTCGCCGGTCAGCTCTGTCACGGATCCGAGGAGTCGGGCGCTGTCCTGGAGGACGAAATCGCGCGCGACGGCGCCGGCTGACTCGCCGGCGACGAAGTGCGGCGGGTCAGCGTGCTGCACCGAGTCGCCCGACGCATCCGGAACGTAGCTGCGATCGACGCGGTAATACACGTTGTGTGCGGGCATGCAAGACGCGGGCAATTACGCGCAGGCTTCCGCAGCAGCATTGGCTCGTCACGATCGGGTTCGTCCCTGCGCTGCTGGTGCCGGTGATCGCGACGATCCGTCAGCGGCAGGGCCTCGCGCTATCTCAGAGAACAAAGCGACAGTTCATTCGTGCTGCGCTAGACTCACGACGATGTCGACCGCATCTCTCATCTGCGATCTCGCCCGCCAGTTTTACAACCTCGGCTGGGTCACGGGAACGGGCGGCGGCATCTGCATTCGCGAGGGAGAACACGTGATCGTGGCGCCGAGCGCCGTGCAGAAAGAGCGCATGAGTCCGGAAGACATGTTCACGCTCTCGATCGACGGGACCATCGTCGCTCGCCCTGCCGATCCGAAGCTTCGGCCATCCGATTGCTCGTCGCTGTTCCTGGCGGCCATCCGGCTTCGCGATGCCGGCGCGGTGATTCACTCGCATTCGATTCACGCCGTGATGGCCACTCTTCTGTTCGACCGCGAGTTTGTCATTTCCGATCTGGAGATGATCAAAGGGATCGAGGGGATGAGCTACCACGACCGGCTCGTCGTCCCGATCATCGAGAACACGGCGCGCGAGTGTGATCTCGCTTCTTCACTCGAGGCTGCAATCATTGCGTATCCGAAGACCAACGCGGTGCTCGTCCGGCGTCACGGCGTGTACGTGTGGGGACGCGACTGGATGCACGCGAAGACGCAGGCCGAGTGCTACGATTACCTCTTCCGCGCCGCGGCCGAGATGCGGCGTCTGGGGGTGACCGATGCGAGCCTTTCTTCTCGATCAACCGAATCGTACGTTCGCCGCTGACGATCTGCGCCAGTTCGGAGTGGTCCATGAGCGGATCCCGGTGAGCAGGCGCGCCGCGGAGCTCGATCGCATCAAACAGCAGCATGGGTATAAAGACGAGGACGAAGTCTCGCTCTCAGTCGATACGCCGAACCTCGAAGCGATCTGTGCGAAATTCGACAAGGAGCACCGGCATACGCTCGACGAGGTTCGTTATGTCGTCGAAGGGGAAGGGATCTTCGATGTCCGTGACAAGAGCGATCGCTGGGTGCGGATCGTCGTCGAGGCCGGTGACCTCATCATCATCCCGGCGAACAAATTCCACCGATTCATGTTGACCGAAGCGAAGAACATCCGCTGCGCGCGGCTGTTCCTGAATCACGAGGGGTGGACGCCGCTGTATCGCGACGCGGCGGTCACCGCCGGTTGACCTTCTCGGAAAAGGCTCTACGGCTCATCCTCGACGCGGAGGGACTCGATCAACCAGGCAAGTGGCCCGGTGGCGACTCCGGCGTGACGATCGGCATCGGCTACGACCTCGGCTACGTAACCCGCGATCAGTTTGAATCCGACTGGGGTCCGTTTCTTTCGACGAGCGCGATGGATCGTCTGTTCGCGGTCATCGGACTGCGGGGGATCAAAGCGAAGAACGCCGCGTCGAAGCTGTCGTCGATCAAGATCAAACGAGTGGATGCGGAAGAGGTGTTCAAGACGCGCTCACTCCCGCTGCAGTGCTTTCGAACGGCGCAGGCCTTCCCCGGAGTGGACGTCCTGCCGCTCGACGCACAAGGTGCGCTCGTCTCGCTCGTGTTCAATCGCGGCACATCGATGGTCGATAAGCCGGGTGAGGACAGGCGTAGAGAGATGCGGGCGATCCGTGAGGCGGTGCCGAGGCAGGACCTGCGCGAGATCGCCGCGCAACTCCGATCGATGAAGCGTCTGTGGGTAGGAATGGGTCTGCAGGGCTTGATCGACCGTCGCGAAGCGGAAGCCGTACTGGTCGAGTCGTGCATACCGACGTGACGTCTACCGATGCGGCACTGAGCGACGCCGGGTCTCGAGCGGAAGCTCCCACACTCCCCGTTCGGTCGCGACGTGCACAAAGGCACCATCGATTGCGATAGACAACGGTTGGAAGGGCAGGTCGTCGGAGATCGAATGCCAGGTTGCACCAGCATCGTCGGTGCGGATCACCCGTGTCCTCGTCAACGAATACATCGTTCGCGAGTCGCGTGGATCGGTGACGAGCACGTTCGCTGACGCTGAAAAATTCACGGCCGATCCATCATTCATCATCGGCTGAACGACGCTCCACGTGGTGCCGGCATCGGCGGTACGATCGATGCGGTACGTCGCGTTGAAGACGTTGCCGTCACGCGCGACGAACGACAACACATCTGCGTCTGCCGCCGAGGTGCTCAGATTCGAGGCAACGAGCACATTGCTCAGAACGCGTGCCCAGGAAGCGCCGCCGTCATCGGTTCGCCAGATTTCGTTTGTGGAGGACGCGAACATGCGTCCGGTCCTCGATGGATGCGGCTCGATCGACTTGAACGCGGCCGGCGTTTCGACGCGCATCCACGTCGAGCCGCCATCGCGCGTTACAGCGATCGACGGGCCGAGGAAGGACCCGCTGATCGCATACAGCGTTCCCGCGATCGCGGGATCAGCGATCACGAACGAAGCGATCAACGGAACGGGCACGACCGGACTCACGTGAAGTGAGACCCACTCGCTCGAACCGGCGGAGAGTTTCCATACATAAGGCGACTGCAGTAGCGTCACATACACATCTCCTGCAGCATCGACAGCCAGGACCGTCGCGACGTCGGCGCGCGCATTTGATGCGATCGGGGCACCCACGCGGGACCAGCTCTCGCCGTCATCATCCGTACGGAATAGCAGGTTCAATCCCAGAGCGTAGAGCGTGCCGCCCTTCTGAGGATGCGGCACGACGCGACTGACCGCGGTCCCACGAGCGAATGCGATCTCGGTCCAGTTCGCGCCAAGATCTGTCGACCGATAGAGACCGGTCGGCGTGCCGATCATCAGCGCGCCTGTAACGGCATCGAAGTTGAGAGCGGTGATCGCCTGCCGCGCAGTTCCTTCGATCGCTGCCCAACGGCTTGCGCCGGCCGCGCTGCGGAAGAGGCCACCGCCTGGAGAGCCGAACGAAGTTGAAGTGCCGAGAAAGACGCGACCCGTGACCGGATCGGCGGCGAGAACAGCGTCGAACCAGCGCGGGATTGTCTCTCCCGAAAGCAACGTCGTACTTGCGTCCGACCAGGTCTTCCCCTCATCGGTGGTCATGAGCATGAACAGGCCGATGCCGTAGCGTCGCCGCGGATCGGTCGGGTCTGGGACGACGAGCTTGTACGGAAACTGTGCCGTTCGATCCCAGATCCACGTCGCGCCAGCGTCGTCGCTGCGTCCATAGCCATGGAACGAGTCGAGGATGTAGAGCGTGTCGGGTGATGCAGGATCGAGCGACAACCCATACGGCCATGTCGGTCCGTCGAGCTTCGCCCACGTGTTACCCGCGTCCATCGACTTGTAGACACCGCCCGCAGCACACCAGCCGTCGATCTCGCAATCACTCGCGAGATAAAGAACGTTCGGGTAACGCGGATCGATCAACAACGTGTTGGGGCGGACAAACGGATACTTCGTTGGAAATCCGGAGCTCAGCGGTTGCCAGGTCGCTCCTGAGTCGCGCGTGCGGAAGATATGCGGCGGCTTGTTGGTGCTGCCATCGGCGTCTGACACCACCCTGCGCATCGCATACGCGATCCGCGAATCTGTGGGATCGACTGCGACTCGCCTGACGTCGGTGAGAGAGCCCGTGAT
>DASXRT010000033.1:0-3682 GCA_036506455.1 Thermoanaerobaculia bacterium | reverse complement strand
CACTTCGCGCACCGACGCGTCTTCGTTCACGGTGCGCACCTGTTTCGACATCACATCATTCACGCGGACGTTCTTGATGTCCTTGCCATCGGCAACCGCGCGGACGACGATGTCGCGATCGGTCACCATTCCGATGATTTTCCTCCCGTCGACAACCGGAACGACGCCTGTGTCCTGATCGCGCATGATGCGCGCAACGTCGAGCACGCTATCTTTTTCCGTCACCGTCTTCGGATTGGGGGTCATGACGTCGCGCACTTGCTTTCGTTCTTCAGCCATTTGGTCCTCCCGAGAAAGAAAGGAGCAAGTGGCGTACCGAAGCTCTTAGCTGTTTGCTCTTAGCTCTTAGGAGAACCAGCGAACCGTGGTCGGGTGGCGTACCGAAGCTCTTAGCTGTTAGCTCTTAGCTCTTAGGAGAACCAGCGAACCGTGGTCGGGCGGCGGCCTCCTAAGAGCTAAGAGCTAACAGCTAAGAGCTAAATCAGAATCCCAGTCTCAGCCCACCAGACACAGTGAGGTACCGCGGACGAAAATCGGCATTCGTGAAATGGAGCGTGGCCGCGGTGACGAATCCGTAGCGCCGCGTGATCGGGAAATCCGCCGTCACGCCGATGGGGAATCCGTAGTCGGTCGTGGAACCGAATCCGCTCGCCTGTTGACGATAGAAACCGACGCCGGCGAAGAGTCCGGTCGATCCCATCGCTTCCGAGAAGCGATACTCGATGATCCCCTCGACGTGCTGCACCTCACCGTCGACGTCACGCCGCACGACATTGCCCGCCGCGTTGGTCTCGCGGAATCCGATCGGGCTGTCGATACGGCCGATCTGCACCTTGAACATCGTTCCGGGATCGACCTGCAGCGCGTAATAGAGGTCCACCGCGGAGTTCGAGAAACTGAATCCGGGATTCTGGAGCTGCGTTCCGGCCGCCGGTTCGTGGTTCTTGATGACACGCTTGCTGCCGCCGAAGAGCACGCCGAACTCGGTCGTCTGCGCGAGCGCGGGCGCGGCCGAGATGAGCGAAATCGCCAGCAGAAATGCGGTTTTTCTCATGGCCGGCACTATATGCGATGGGTACATTGGTCACAACTCCTTCACGTACAATCTCGCGCGATGCTGAGCAGCACGCTGTCGATGATTGGACGTGAAGCGCTGCGAATCGTTCTGCCCTCGTGGTGTGTCGTCTGCGGCGGCAACCTTCCGTGGCGTGATCGCATGGCCTCCTGCTGCGCGTCCTGCTGGTCATCGCTGCCGCGGATTACGTCGGGAAAATGCCGTTCGTGCGCGATGCCGCTCATCGATGACGGTATCTGCATCACGTGCAGCGGCGATCCGCTGCCGGTCGACTGGTGCGACGCGTGGGGCGAATACAGCGGAGGCCTCGAACGCCTGCTCCACGCGTTTAAATTCGAGCACCACGATTTTCTCGACGCGCCGCTCGCATCGCTGCTGCACGAAGTCTTGCGCGATGTCGGCTTCGATGCCATCGTGCCGGTGCCGATGCATTGGACGAGGCAGCGCCGCCGCGGTTACAACCAGGCGCAGCTCCTCGCCGCGGCGCTGGCGAAGCGGATCGGCATCCGCTCTGATGAGCGTCTCCTGTCGAAAGCGCGCGAGACGGCGACGCAGTCAACTCTCTCTCGAGGGTTGCGCGCAGAGAATGTCCGCGGCGCCTTCGAGGCTTCGCCGCGCGTCGAGGCCCTGTCCCTTCTGCTCGTCGACGACGTCTGCACGACCGGCGAGACATTCCGCGCCTGCGCCGCCGAGCTGCGGCGCCGCGGCGCCTCTCGCGTCTGCGCCATCTCCGTGGCGAAAGCGACTTGATGTTCCGGGCATTTTTCATTTTTCTATCCGAAAGCCGCCTGTTGCGCCGATTTGCCGAGCGCTCGGCGATCGGTCGCCGTCTCTCCAGCCGATTCGTCGCCGGGACAACCGTGGCCGAAGCGCTCGAGGCCACCGCCGCCACCAACGCTCTCGGTATGAGCGTCAGCGTCGACAATCTGGGCGAGAACGTGCACAACGTCGAAGAAGCGAAAGAGAGCGCGGCGCTCTATCACGATCTGCTCGACGAGATCGAGATGCGCCGGTTAAACGCGAACGTGAGCCTCAAGCTCACACACATGGGTCTCGACGTCGACGAGACGCTGGCGCGGAACATCGTGAACGATCTCGTCGGCCACGCAGAGCGGCGCGGCAGCTTCGTGCGTATCGACATGGAGGGATCGGCGTACACGCAAAAGACACTCGACGTCGTGCGTGAGCTGCACCGCCGGCCGGGCCACGCCGGCCGTGTCGGCGCCGTGATCCAGTCCTATCTGAAGCGCAGCGAGCGCGATGTCGAAGAGCTCTGCGCGGAGCACATCCGCATCCGGCTCTGCAAAGGCGCGTACAAGGAGCCGCCGGAGATCGCCTTTCAGGCGAAAGCGGATGTCGACGCCAACTTCGTCAAGCTGGTGAAGATCATGCTCAAGAGCGGGACGTATCACGGCGTCGCCACACACGATCCGAAGATGATCGACGCCACGATCGCGTTCGCGCGCAGCGAGAACATCCCTCCCGATTCGTTCGAGTTTCAGATGCTCTACGGCGTTCGCCGCGATCTGCAGAGGCAGCTCGTCCACGACGGATGGCGGATGCGCGTGTACATCCCATTTGGCACCGAGTGGTATCCGTATCTCATGCGCCGCCTGGCCGAGAGGCCGGCGAATGCCATCTTCATTCTGAAAAATCTCTTCCGGAGGTAACGATGCGGATCTTCGTTGCGCTCATCGCCATCGCCACGTCGGCGGCGTCGCAGACGCACTCACTGAAGCCGACCCCACAGACCGTCGCCTGGGGTTACTACGACGCGTCGACACCACCGGTCATGCGCGTTCGATCGGGTGAGGTCGTCGAAGTGCAGACGCTTCTGACGTCGAGTCCCGCGCGGCTCGAAGCGGCAGGTGTTCCTCCCGATCAGGTCGAGCAGTCCTTGCGCGACATTCATCGCGAAGTGACGAACAAGGGTCCCGGAGGGCATATCCTCACGGGACCGATCTACATCGAAGGCGCGGAGCCGGGCGACGTGCTCGAGATCCGGATCCAGAAAATCGATCTGGCCATTCCCTATGCATACAACGGATTTCGGCCCGGACGGGGCTTTCTGCCGGAGGACTATCCGTACACTCGGATGAAGATCATCCCGCTCGATCGATCGCGGATGATCGCGCGCTTTGCTCCCGGAATCGAGATCCCGCTCCATCCTTTCTTTGGCAGCATCGGCGTCGCTCCGCCCGAAAACGTCGGCCGCGTCGACAGCGCGCCGCCCTGGGTGCATGGCGGAAATCTCGACGACAAAGAGCTCGTCGCCGGCACGACGCTCTACCTTCCGGTCCATGCGAAGGGCGCGCTGCTGCTCGTCGGCGACGGCCATGCGGGACAGGGGAACGGCGAAGTCGACATCACCGCGCTCGAGACTTCGCTCACCGGAACGTTTCAACTCATTGTCCGAAAGGACATGCATATCCGCTGGCCGCGCGCCGAGACTACGACGCATTACATGACTATGGGCTTCCACGAAGATCTGACCGAGGCGACGAAGATGGCGGTGCGAGAGATGATCGAGTATCTGACGGCCGAGCGGCATCTCTCACGCGACGACGCGTACATGCTCGCCAGCGTCGCGGCCGATCTCTCGATCAC
>DASXRT010000032.1:0-30395 GCA_036506455.1 Thermoanaerobaculia bacterium | reverse complement strand
TTCTTCACTTCTTCAGTGAGAGCCGGCAGGATCTGGAAGAGGTCGCCGACTACGCCGAGGTCGGCGACGCGAAAGATCGGCGCTTCCGGGTCCTTATTGATCGCCACGATGTGCTTCGACGATGACATACCGGCGAGATGCTGGATCGCGCCGGATACACCCGCGGCGATGTAGAGATTTGGGCTGACCACGCGTCCCGTTTGACCGACCTGATGCTGATGATCGATCCAGCCGGCATCGACGGTCGCCCGCGACGCTCCGACCGCTCCGCCGATCGCGTGCGCGAGATCGCGCACGTACGAGAAGTTCGCCGCTTCTTTCAAACCGCGCCCGCCGGAGACGATGATGTCCGCTTCGGCGATCGATAACTCTCCCGCTTCCGGTACCTTCGTCTCGATCACCTTCGCTTTGGATTCGCCAGGCTGGAATGCGACGTCGATGACTTGCGCCGGGCCACTACCCGCTTCTTCAGCCGGAAACGCATTCGGACGGCAAGTGGCCATGGCCGGAACGCTCGTCACCTCGACCGTCGCGAACGCTTTCCCTGAGTACACCGGGCGACGCGCGCGGAGCTTGCCATCCGTCCACTCGAGACGATCGACGTCGGACGCGACACCGGCGTTCAGCCGTGCGGCGATGCGCGGTGCGACATCGCGCCCGTTCGATGTGCCGCCGAAGAGAACAATCGACGGCTTCACCTCACCAATGACCTGCGCGACAAACGCGGTGTACGGCTCGGTTGTGTAGTCGCCGACTCGGGCGGCGTACAACTTCTTCGCGCCGTACTTTCCGGCGTCGCTCGCCGTTGCCGCGTCGCTCGCCACTGCGACGAGCTCACCGCCCGCCTTCTCGGCGAGCTTCCGGCCGATCGACAGCGCTTCGCGAGAAGCCTTCTTCAGCTTCCCGTCTTTGACTTCGCAGAAAACCAGAACGCCGGGCATCGTCTCTCCTACATCGCCTTCGCTTCTTCGCGGATGTACTTCAGAATTTCCCGCGCCGCGGCGGCAGGATCGGCGCCGTCGATCTTGCGGCCGCCGCTCTTCTCGGGCGGCAGCTCGAGCGACACGAAGACGACACGCTGCTTGTAGACGTCGGTTTCACTCAATCCCAGATCGGCCACGCTCTTCGTGTCGATCGGAATCTTCTTTGCGGCCATGATTCCTTTCAGCGACGCATAGCGCGGCTCGTTCAATCCCTTCTGCGCGGTGATCACCGCCGGCATCGACGCTTCGATGACCTCTTCAGCTCCTTCGATTTCGCGATGCGCAGTGACTTTGTTGTCGCCGGCTTCCAGATGCGTGACGACGTTGACCTGCGGATAGCCGAGGAGCTCGGCCACCATCGGCCCGACCAGGGCGTTGTCGGTGCCGACCCCCTGCTTGCCGAAGAAGACCAGATCGTGCGGCACGCTCTTGATCGCTGCCGCCAATACTTTGGCGATGCCGAGCGAGTCGGCGCCGGCGACTTCCCCCTTCACATGGACAGCCTTCGTGGCACCGCGCGCCAGGCACTCGCGCAGCGCCTGCCCCGCGCGGTCCGGTCCGAACGTGATTACGGTGACATCACCGCCCTTTTTCTCCTTGACCCGGATCGCTTCTTCGAGCGCGAACTCGTCGTATGGCGAGACGATGAACTTGATTCCAGTCTCGTCGATGCGTTGTTTGTCGGGAGCGATTTTGATGCGGGTCTCGGTGTCCGGAACGTGGCTGACACAGACGACAGAGTTCAAAGGGAAGCCTCCAGAAAGCGGGCAATTCTATTGACACGGCACGCACTTCGCAAAGCGACGACGAAGCGGCTTCCGCGATCCCGACTTAACCCCGGTCAAAAGAGAGGCGAAGACACTGGAGGACGGCGATGCCAACATCGAATCGGCCCTACGAGGCTGACCGAAATCAGAGCGCAAGACGTTCGTTCCGGTCGATCACCGACTTCCGGCGCGTGCCACGCAATGGCAACACCAACGGCCGCAACAACAAGCCTGCGCCGCCCGAGGTTACGAATGCAGAGAATTTCTATTACATCAAGCAGATGAACTCGAAGACGCCGATGGTCATCGTCATGACCGACGGCGAGGAGATCCGCGGCTGCATCGAGTGGTACGACAAGAGCGCCATCAAGGTGAACCGCGAAGGCGCACCCAATCTGCTGATCCAGAAGCACTGCATCAAGTACCTGTTCAAGCAGGAAGAGCTGACCGAATAGACTTGGATTCGTGAAACCTCTCGCCGTCACACTCGGCGATCCGGCCGGCGTTGGTCCTGAAGTGGTCCTCAAAGCGCTGGATGGCATTGACGTCCCGATCTGGCTCTTCGGTTCGCGCAAATACACGGAGAAGAGCGGGAAAGTACCGGCGCATGCTCGCTTCTTCGATGTTGGATCGAGCGCGGGCGAGTTACGCTTCGGCGAGGTATCGGCGGAGTACGGGCGGATCGCTCTCGCGTCGATCGACGCCGCGGTGACCGCGATCGAGCACGGCGACTGCGCGGGCCTCGTCACCGCGCCGATTCACAAAGAATCGATCGCGCTCGCCGGGTCGGCGTTCCCCGGTCACACCGAATTGCTCGCGGAGCGCGCCGGCCTCAAACGCTACGGTTACGACTATGCGATGTATTTCGATTCGCCGTCGATCCGCACCGTGTTGCTGACGGTCCATCTTCCATTAGCGGAGGCGATCGCGTCGATCGACGCCGCGAAGATCACCGCGCTCGCCGAACTCACGGCGCGATGGTATGAACCGCTCTATGGCCAGGCGCCGCGAATTGGTGTAGCCGGCGTGAATCCGCACGCGGGCGAGTCGGGACGGTTCGGGCGAGAAGAGGAAACGATCGCGCGCGGCGTAGACGAGGCGCGGCGACGCGGTCTGAAGATCGCCGGGCCGGCCGCTGCCGACACGATCTTCCTCAGCGCACGCAACGGCAAGTACGATGTGGTGATGTCGATGTATCACGACCAGGGGTTGATCGCCGTGAAGACGCTCGAATTCGAACGATCGGTGAACGTCACCATCGGTTTGCCCTATCTGCGCTGCTCCGTCGATCACGGCACGGCCTTCGACATCGCCGGCCGCGGCGTGGCTGATGCACGACCGATGCGGTACGCCATCGAGTGGGCCGCGCGACATGCCGAGAGGTGGCCGGCATGAGCGCGCGCTGGATCGCTCGTATCATCGCTATCTTCATGCTCATCGCCTTCATCATGCTGCTCGCTAATCTGCAGCGACGCCTCGTCGAGATCCGTCAGACGCGCAGACCGGCGCCGACGAGCACGCGTTGAAGCTGTTACGATGATCGGCGATGGTGCGGATCCTCGTCACGAATGACGACGGCATCTACAGCGAAGGGATTCGTAAGCTCGCCGCAGCGCTGCGCGCCGTAGGCGAAGTCGTCATCGTCGCTCCCGATCGCGAGCAGAGCGCGGCCTCTCATGCGCTCACGCTGAACCGTCCGCTGCGGCTGCTCAAGCTCGAAGAGAACGAATGGATCGTCGACGGCACGCCGACCGATTGTGTGAACCTGGCGGTTCTGTCGCTGATGAAAGGCGCCCGCCCCGACATCGTCGTCTCCGGCATCAACTTCGGCCCGAACCTCGGCGACGACGTGACGTACTCCGGCACGATCTCCGCGGCATTCGAAGGAGCGCTGCTGAAGATCCCCTCGATCGCATTCTCGTCGCTCGTCGGCGAGCATTTCTCATTCGATCGCGCCGCGGCCTTCGCCGCGGAGCTGACGCGCATCCTCCTGCACGAGAAACCTGATCCGGGGATCATCCTCAACGTGAACTTCCCGCCGTCCGACTTCAACGGCGTCAAGGTCACGAAGCTCGGCAAACGGATCTATTCGGAAGGAGTGATCGAGCGGCTCGATCCGCGCGGCCGCAAATACTACTGGATCGGCGGGGACGAGCCGACCTGGCTTTCCGGCGAGAACACCGACTTCGAGGCCGTACAGAACGGCTACGTCTCCATCACACCGCTGCATCTCGATCTCACGCATCACGAGTCGATTCCGCGTCTGAAAGTGCTCGAGGAGATGCTTGGTCACGTTGCCAAAACTCGATGACACGGCCGCGCGCGAGCGCGACTTCGCGCATCAGCGGGCGCTGATGGTCGAGCGGCACGTCGCGGCAAGAGGAATCAAGGATGCCCGCGTCCTGCAGGCGATGCGCGAGGTTCCGCGCCACATGTTCGTGCCGACGGTCGTCGCTTCGAAAGCTTATGGTCCCGGTGCGCTGCCCATCGGCGCGAAACAGACGATTTCGCAGCCCTACATCGTGGCGCGCATGATCGAGTTGCTCGAGCTCAAAGGGAACGAGAAAGTGCTGGAGATTGGCACGGGAACGGGATACCAGGCTGTGGTTCTGTCGAAGCTGTGCGCGAAGGTTTTCTCGATCGAGCGGATCAACGAGCTGGCGCTTCGCGCCGCGGAGGTGATCCGCGACCTCAGAATCAACAACGCCACGGTGAAAGTGTTCGACGGGACGTACGGCTGGTCCGATCAGGCGCCATTCGATCGCATCATCGTCGCCGCGGCGGCGCCTCAGGTACCGGAACCTCTGGTGCAGCAGCTCGCGCGCACGGGCAAGATGATCATCCCGATCGGGAAGGACGACCAGCAGCGTCTGGCGCGCGTGACGAGGGTCGGCACGGCGGTGCAAATCGAGGATTGCGGCGGCGCGGAGTTCGTCCCGCTCGTCGGTCGCTTCGGCTGGAAAGAGTAATCGCATGCGGGTACGCACGCTGCTGACGGCGACAGCCTTCGTGTCTGCGATCCTCGGCGCCGGGACGGTCTACCTCGTCCTGACCGTGCCGAATGACCTGAAGGCGGACTCGATGCTCAAGATCGCGCGAAAGGATCTGGAAACAGGCAAACGAGACGCCGCGCGCGAGGCGTTATCGAAAATCGTCCAACAATATCCGCGCACCGACGCCGCAGCCGCGGCCACCGTTGCGCTGGTGAAGCTCGGCGAACAGCAGCGCAAGGAGCTCGAAGCCGAGATCAACCGCCTGCGAAACGAGAACGCCGAGCACACGCAGACGCTCAACAACCTGCAGCAGACGGTCGACGAAATCAAGAATGCGCCGCCGAAGGTGATCGTGCAGCAGGTTGCTCCCCCACCGAAGCACAAGGCGACGCCGAAGAAAAAGGCACCCACGCATCGCCGCCGCAGGCGCTGATAAGATTCGCGCGCAATGAAGGAGCTGCGGCTCATCCGGATCCACGGCAAGGTCCAGGGAGTCGGCTATCGCTTCTTCGCCACGCGCGTCGCCCGGCGCCTCGGCCTCAAGGGCTCGATCCAGAATCAGCGCGACGGGAGCGTCGAGGCGATCGTCGAAGGGGAAAAGAAAGCGATCGACGAATGGATCGAAGAGCTGAGGGAAGGGCCGCGTTACGCCGAAGTCACCCGCATCGATCAGGAGACGAAAGATTTCACCGGCCGGCTCGGTGATTTCGACGTGAAGTTCTGATGACCGCCGCCGACGAGCTGAGGGCGTTGATCCGCGACGTTCCCGACTTCCCCAAGAAGGGAATCGTGTTCAAGGACATCACTCCTCTTCTCCGCTCGCCGCGTGCGCTCGAACGCAGCATTCACGAACTGGCGGAGCCGTACCGCCGCGCCGGCATCACGAGTGTGGCCGGGATCGAGTCGCGCGGATTCATCTTCGGTGGTTGCGTCGCCCGCGTCCTCGGCGCGGGATTCATCCCGATCCGCAAGCCGGGGAAACTTCCGTGGACGACCCGGCGCAACGAATACATTCTCGAATACGGCACCGACGCGCTCGAGATTCACGACGATGCGCTCACGAAAAGCGATCGCGTCCTGGTCATCGACGACGTGCTCGCGACCGGTGGCACCGCGGCCGCCGCTTCCGCGCTCGTGCGAGGCTTCGAGGCGACGCTCGTCGGCGTGGCGACGGTGATTGAGTTAACCTTTCTCAATCCCAGAAGTAAGCTGGACGGTGTCGACGTCCATACTCTGATCCGTTACTGACGCATGTACGATCTCATCGTCATCGGCTCCGGTCCCGCCGGCGAAAAAGGGGCGGCGCAAGCTGCCTACTTCGGCAAGACCGTGGCCCTCATCGAGCGCGAGCCGGTTCTCGGCGGCGCGTGCGTGAACACCGGCACCGTTCCCTCGAAGACCCTGAGGGAATCGGCGCTGCATCTCTCCGGCTTCCGCCAGCGCGGCTTCCGCGGCACCGTGGAGATGAGGATCCGCAATGACGTCAGCGTCGCCGAGTTCATGCATCGCAAGAATCTCGTCGTGGAACGCGAGTGGAAGCGGATCGAAGAGAACCTGCGCCGGCACAAGGTCGATCGTTACGTCGGCGCGGCGCGCTTCCAAACTCCGACTCGCATCGAGGTGGTCGCTGCCACCGGATCGACGACTCTCGAAGGAAGCATCGTCCTCGTCGCCACCGGCTCCTCGCCGTATCGTCCGTCGAACGTTCCCTTCGACGACGACGCGGTCTGCGACAGCGACACGATCCTGCACATCGACAACATCCCGGCATCGATGGCCGTCGTCGGCGCCGGCGTCATCGGCTGCGAATACGCGTCGATCTTCGCCGCCCTCGGCGTCGACGTCCATCTCATCGACGGGCGCACCGGACTGCTCCCGCACATGGATCGCGAGATCGTACGCGTACTCCTCGGCGAGATGCAGAGCCGCCTCGGCGTCACGCTCCATCTCGGCTGTGACGTCGACACGATCGAGCGCATCGGCAACGAGGTCACGCTCACCCTGAAAGACGGCACGTCGATCGTCGTCGACAAAGTGCTCTACGCAGCGGGCAGAAGCAGTAACACCGCCGACCTGAATCTTCCGGCCGCGGACGTGAAGACCGGCAATCGAGGCCTGATCCTCGTCAACGAGCGCTATCAGACATCGACGGAGAACATCTACGCCGCGGGCGATGTGATCGGATTCCCCGCGCTGGCATCGACGTCGATGGAGCAGGCTCGCGTGGCGATGGTCCACGCGTTCGATCTGAAATACAAAACGCGCGTGGCCACGAATCTCCCCTACGGCATCTACACGATTCCGGAGCTGTCGACCATCGGATTGACCGAGGAGCAGTGTCGCGAGAAGGCCATCAATTTCGAAGTGGGACGCGCGTTCTATCGCAGCAACGCGCGCGGTCAGATCATCGGCGACACCAAGGGGATGGTCAAACTCGTCTTCGATGCCGACGACCTCCGCCTGCTCGGCGTGCACATCGTCGGCGAGAACGCCTCCGAGCTGTTGCACATCGGCATGATGGTCATGCAGTTCGAGGGTACGATCAATGCATTCATCGAGGGCGTCTTCAACTATCCGACGCTGAGTGAAGCCTACAAGTACGCCGCGTATGATGGCCTCGGCAACTTGGCGCGCGAGCGCACGCATCCGGGGCGGCAGGGTGTCCCGGTGAAGGAGCTGGCATGAGTCAGATTGCAGAGATCATCGAAGGCCGTCCACTCATCCACGCCGATTCGTCAGAGCGCGTGCGCGACGTGGCCCGGCGCATGTCGAAGGAGAACGTCGGCGCCGTCGCTGTTCTCGACTCCGGGCGCCTCGTCGGCGTGTTCTCCGAGCGCGATGTCATGGCCCGGGTCGTCGCCGCGGGGCTCGATCCCGACAAGACCCTCGTCTCGAATGTGATGACCAAGGACATCGTCGTCGCCGATCCGCGCGACACGGTCGACGCCGCTCTGCAGAAGATGCACAAGGTCGGTTGCAGACATCTCCCGGTGGTGAAGGAAGGAAATCTCGTTGGGATGGTGTCGATCCGCGATCTGCTGGAAGTCGACGATGAAGATCAGAGCAATCGCGTGCGGTTCCTGCGCGAGCTCGTGACGTACAGTCCCGATTACGAATCCTGAGTGAGATTCAGCCGCACATTGGGCGATTGACGCGTCAAGTGCGTCCCGGCCTGCAACTCGATGCCATCCTCGGCGGAGCTTCCCGCGCTGCCCATCAACAGGCAGAGGCGCGCCAGCTCCTTGAACGACGCACCGGGGCCTTCGATCACCACTCCCCCGCTTTCGACGCGAATCGTCATGGGCGCGCGCGTCAATCCTTCCAGCGCCATCATCGCGAGGTCGTAATTCATCACTCATCCTCTCCGCGGTAGATCACCGAATTCTTCTCCGTCTCTTCGAGCACGATCTCGTAGAGCGAACCTTCCTTGATCGCCGGCGCGAGCTGCTGCCAGAAACAGCGCGCGAGATTCTCGGCCGTCGGCACGATGCCGTTCAGGAAATCGACATCCTCATTCAGGTTGCGATGATCGACGCGGTCGACGACGCGATCGCGGACGATATCCTTCAGTTTCTTCAGATCGATGACCATTCCGGTCTCCGGATCGATCCTCCCGCGAACGCTGACCTCGATGAAGTAGTTGTGGCCGTGACCGCGCGGGTTGTCGCATTTCTCGTACGTCCGGCGGTTCCACTCCTCGTCTCGATTCGGATTGTGCAGACGATGCGCAGCGGAAAAACTGAGGCGGGCGGTAACGATCATGATGACGATCAGATCATGATCTGCGCCAGCGCGTTGCGCACGTCCTGCTGCACGGCCGTGGCCGCGGCCAGAACTTTGTCGAAACGCTCATCGGCCTTGAGATAAGCGAAGAGCGGATCGCTCATGATGTAGTTCGCCGTCGGCTCCTTTCGCGCGACTGCTTTCTCGAGAGCGTCGAGAACCTTCTGGTTGTCGCCGAGGAGAACGTAGACTTCCGCGGCGCTGGTCCAGTAGTCGTCACCCGGCGTCGACGCCTGCGACGCGGTCTTCAGCTCCTGCTCGGCCTCGGCGGTGTTCCGCTGCGACGCGGCCATGTACGCCTTCAGAAGGTGGTAACCGTAAAAAGGATCGCTCTGTTGGAGTTTGCCCAGCTCGAGCTCGGCGATCGGAAGGGAATGCCTCAGCACGGAGATGCGGCCGATCTTCAGCGAGAGAGCGGGATTGCCCGGCACCTGCTCTTCGATCGTGAAGTATTTGTCGATCGCCGCATCGAACTTTCCGGAAGCAGCGAGGAGGTCGGGCTCGTGAACGGGAATCCCGCTGGGTGGCACTCGTTTCATCAGCGCGAGCGCGGTGTTGAAGCGAGCCGTGTCGCCGACAGATACGGCGTACCGCGCGACGTGCGTGAGCGCTTCGATGTCGCCGGCGTTTCTCCGCAGGATCGAGTTGTATGCGCCGAAGGCCGACTGCACGTCGCCGATCGACAACGATGTCCGCGCAACCATCCGCGGCGCGTCGAGGTTCGTCGGATCGAGCACCATCACCTGTTTGGCAGCATCGAGCGCCTGATTGGAATCGCCGTGATTCGAGAAGTAGCGCATGGCCAGCAACTGCGCCGGCAGGAAGTTCGGATCCGCTGTCACCGCGGTCTTCATCAACGCCGGAGCCTTCGTCGTATCGTTCGCTGCTGTCGCTGTGACCGCTGCGGCGTAGGCGTTGAGCGCATCGGGAGACTGGCTGACGCCACGAATCGGAACGTGCGCCTGCGCGGCCACCCAATCGAGCACCGCTCGGATGCCGCTGGCGGCATCGGGAACCGGCACCGGTGGAGCGGACGACTGCTGCGAAACCATCTCCGCTCCGGTCGCGCCGGTGCGCAGCGTCGCGGCGAACGGCGTCACGTCCGGACCTGTGGCGTCCGCGAGCTGCAGTCCTTTGATGTTGCGCAGGATCTCCATGGCGCCAAGGCGGATCGCGTTCGCGCGTTCGGCGAGTACGGGATCGTTTCCTTCGACGGCGATCGGATTGATGATCACTTTCGCGAGCTGGGGCGCAGCCGCCGTCGATTGGGTCAGCACCGGCGCGGTGGTCTGCTGATTCACGGTACGCTTGCGCATCAGCGCAGCGCCACCAGCGATTACGACTATGAGGACGATGGCAGCAGCGGCGATGACGAAGTTGCGCGTGCGCCCCTTCGCCGCCGCGGCGGCGAGCACGGCCTGCATCTCCGCTTCCGCCTCGGCCGCTTCCTCGGCTTCGATCTCCGCGGTCGTCGGTTCGGGCGCCTTCTGCTGCGGCGGCTCCGCAGGAACGATCGTGTAAAGCTTCACGCCGCTGCGTGCCCCCGCGTCGCGGATGCGCACGCTGCCGCGGCCTCTCTTCAGAAATTCTTCCGTGAGATGCAGCGTCAGCGGCGGCAGTTGCGAAAGGACCTGCGATGCTCTGGCCACTCCATCGCCCCCGACGTTGCCGTCTTTCGAAGAGACGGCGCCTGCGTGCAGGAGCAATCGCACCTGGATCGGCTCACCTTGCTGCTGATCCGCGGAGAAATCGAACTCACCCTTGCGTGCCGCCTCGAGCGCGTTCTCCACGGTCGGCATCTCCGCGATCAACTTTTTGCCGAACGGATCGAGAACCTTCCCGTCGAACAGATAGACGGCTTCGCCGAGGAGCTGTTGCATGCGCGCGGCCGTTTGTGTGGCCGTCGCGGCGTCGAGGCTCTCGTAGTTCGCGACGTCGCCCATGAAGATGATCGCCTGATGTGCTGTCGGATCCTGCGACGGCGCAGCGGTTGCGGTACCTCGCGACGCAAGCTCGGCGGCGAACTTCACAACGTCCGGGTCGCCTTTGACGATGTCCTCGAGAACCGCCTTCGCGTCCTTCGCCCGCCGGAACTGATCCTTGAAGAGACACTTGCCGAGAATGTTGAGAATCGCTCGATCAATCGTGGGATTGACCGCGGCCGGCGACATCGGCTGTCCTTCGACGATTTTCCGCGCGAAGTCGGGAGCGTTCGCCGCGTCGTACGGCAGCCTCCCTGTGCTCATCTCGTACATCACCACGCCGAGCGAGTAGACGTCAGTCCGCTGATCCACAGCCTGTCCGATGATCTGCTCCGGAGCCATGTACGCGACGCTGCGTGGATCGTTTCCCTTCTGCTGATAGGCGACGGAGGGTGCGCCGCTTTTCGTCATGAGGTTCGTCAAATTGATCCCGCCGAGCTTCAATTGCCCATCGGCAGTGACGATCACGGAATCGGCGTTGATGTTTCCGTGCACGAGACCCTTCGTGTGCAGGTACTTGACGGCGTCGACGAGCTGATAGGCGAGTCGGAAGAAGTCCTGGCGGGGCAGCGCCTTTCCGCTGACGCGTTTCGAGAATGATCCGCCTTCGACGAGAGACATCACGAGGACGAGGTTGTCGCCGAGCGGCACAATCTCGATGATCGGTACGAGAAAGCCGTGATACAGCGCCGCCGCAACACGCACTTCGCGGATCAAGGCATCCCGTTTGGCCTGATCTTTCGGGAGCTGCTTCGTCAGGATCTTCAGCGCGACGGCCTTACCGCTGCGGGTGTCCTGACCTTTCCAGACCGATGTGCCGATGCGCTCTCCGACGCGATACGGACCCTTCGCCTCGGTTGCGGACATGCTTGGATTATAAGGGCCTATCCGATGTGGATCAGCTCCGCGCCACCCTCGACGGTGTCACCCGACGAGACGAAGATCTGATCGATGATGCCATCGACGGGTGCCTGAATCTCGTTCTCCATCTTCATGGCTTCCAGGATGAGGAGGCCCGCGCCCTTCTGCACGGTATCGCCCTGGCTCACCATCACGCGGACGACGCGGCCGGGCATGAGCGCCTTGACCATGCCACCGCCGCCCATCTCGTCCTCTCGACGCTTGCGGCGCTGCGCCAGCGGATCGATCACCTCGAGCTGAATCGTCGCGCCCTCGACGGTGATCGCATGTCGGTTCCCTTCCTGATGATGGATCAGCGAGTACTGCGTTCCATCATTGAGGCGCAACGAGCGAACGAAGCCGCCGGCATCGACGAGGTCGGCCTCCATCGAGCGATTGCCGATGCGCACGCGATATCGATTTCCGTGGCGCTCGACCTCGACGTCGATGTCCAACCCGTCATGCCGGGCGATGAATCTCACCGCAGAGCCTCGGTTCGACCCACACGCTTCCACGTCGAGTCGCCGTTTTCGGGAATGCGAATCTGCTGCGACTCTTCGAAGGCCATGATCGCCGCAGCAGCGATGGCCGCTTCGAGATCGCCTTCCCGTGTGCCGCTTTGAAAGTCGATCTGTGGGAGAAGGCGGTCGATGAATCCCGTGTCGAACTTCGCGGCGACGAAGTCGGCGTTCTCCATGATCGCGCTGAAGAATGGGATCGTTGTGTCGATGCCCTCGACCCGATACTCGCTGAGCGCCCGCTTCATTCGCGCGATGGCATCGGCGCGCGTCTGACCATGGCACACGAGCTTCGACAACATCGGATCGTAGAAGACGGGAACGGTGTAACCGGCATACACGCCGTTGTCGTTTCGTACGCCCGGTCCCTGCGGGAGATTGATGTAGCGGATCAAACCCGGCGATGGCGCAAACTTTCGCGTCGGATCTTCGGCGTAGATGCGGCATTCGATCGCGTGTCCGCTCGGCATGAGGTCTTCCTGGCGGAAGCGCAGCTTCTCTCCGGTGGCGATCCGCAACTGCTCTTTCACCAGATCGATGCCCCACACCATCTCGGTGACGGGATGCTCGACCTGCAGCCGCGTATTCATTTCGAGAAAATAGAACTGACGATCGGCACCCATGAGGCACTCGACCGTTCCGGCGGAGTAGTAGTTGACGGCGCGCGCGGCCTTCACGGCCATCGCGCCGAGGCGCTCGCGGAGCTCGTCGTCGACGATCGGAGAGGGGCACTCTTCGACGACCTTCTGATGGCGTCGCTGCAGCGTGCATTCACGCTCGCCGATGTGGACGAGATTTCCATGCTGATCGCCGAGGACCTGCACCTCGATGTGACGCGGTGCCGTGATGAACTTTTCGGCGTAGACGGCGCCGTCGCCGAAGAATGATTGCGCTTCGCTCGTCACGCGCTCGAATGCGGGCCGGAGATCGGCCTCGCGCTCCACGAATCGCAAGCCCTTTCCGCCCCCGCCCGCACTGGCTTTGACCATGATCGGATAACCGGCCTCGCGTGCGAACTTCACGATCTCGTCGACAGACTTCACCGCCTCCGTGAGACCGGGGACGACCGGCACGCCCGCCGCTTTCATCCGCTTCCGGCTCTCGGTCTTCGATCCCATGGCCTCGATCGACTCCGGCGACGGGCCGACGAAGATCAGTCCCGCGTCGCGGCACGCGCGCGCGAAACCGGCGTTCTCGGCGAGAAATCCATAACCCGGATGAATGGCGTCAGCGCCGGTCCCTTTCGCCGCATCGATGATGCGATCGATACGCAGATAGCTCTCGCGTGACGCTGCGGGCCCGATGGGAATGGCCTGATCGGCGTAGACGACGTGCAGCGCGGCGCGGTCGGGTTCGGAATAGACGGCGACGGTCGGATAGCCCATCTCGCGGCACGCGCGGATGACGCGAACGGCGATCTCACCGCGATTGGCGATGAGCACTTTCACGAGGGCGCATTGTAGTGGAGTGATACGATTCGCGCCCATGCCGGAAAGCGCGATCAATGAACAGAAACAGCAGATCCTCTCAGGTGTCGTGCGTACGCTGCTCGATGATCTGAAAAGCGGGAACGGCGACAAGGACCGGCGGCGTCAGGTCGAAGAGTGGATGCGCACGCTGGCCGAAAAATATCCCGAGTTCAAGATCGAAGTCGGACTGCGCGATTACTACCTGGCCGAGGCGGAGCGGCTGCGCGCGGACTTCGACAAAGCGAGCGAGCTCACCGAGAAATTGATGCTCGGACGGAACATCGAGTCATTTCTGGATCGCGCGGCGGAGTACGATCGAAGGATGGCCGACCGCTAGTGGTGCCCAAGGCCGGACTCGAACCGGCACGGATTTCTCCACACGCCCCTCAAACGTGCGCGTCTACCAATTCCGCCACTTGGGCTACTTCTTCACCGGCGCGGCAGGCGCCGTCTTCGTTCCGCTCATCACCGAACTGCGCGGCCGCGCCTGCAATACCGCCAGCGTCATCGAGGTGATGACGAAGAGGATGAAGAACGTGGTCGTGAGCTTGTGCAACAGTGTCGTCGCGCCGCGCGCGCCGAACGCTGTCTGCGATCCGCCGCCACCGAATGCGCCGGCGAGATCGGCGCCTTTGCCCTGTTGAACCAGGACCACGAGGATCAGAAACAAGCTGACGATGATGTGCAGAACGACGAGCAGAACAATCATGGGATCTTCGCTAACCCGCTGAGGCAGCGAATTCTTCCCGGAAGAGCGGGCCAAGTCAAGCCCGCTGCATGCCTCGCAAGATACTGAGAAACCTGGCCGAATCGAGGCTCGCGCCACCGACCAAATAGCCATCGATACCGCCGCTGGTCTCGAGCTCCTGAATGTTCTCCGGCATGACACTTCCGCCGTAGAGAATCGGCGCTTCCGTGGCGTAGCGCGATGGCCAGAAACGCTTCAGCGCGTCGCGGATCTGCGCGACGGTCTCCGCACACATCACCCCGGTGGCGTTGCGACCGGTGCCGATGGCCCAGACCGGCTCGTAGGCGATGATGATCTCGCCCGCCGAATCGAGTCGCGCTTCCGCCGCCGCGCGGACCTGACTGGCAAGGAATGTAGCCGCCTGTCCGGCATCGCGAATGCGCAGCTCCTCGCCGATGCAGAAGACCGGCACAAGACCGGCCGCGATCGCCACGGCGAGTTTGCGCGCCACGACGACATCGGATTCGCCATAAAGCGTGCGTCGTTCGGAGTGGCCGATGATCACGAAGCGCGCGCCGCATTCGGCGATCATCGATGGCGCAACCTCGCCCGTAAAAGCACCCTTGTCGTGATCGCCACAATTCTGTGCGGCGACGCCGAGCCTCGTCTGCGACGAAACCTCGCGCAGGTACGGGAACGGCGGCGCCACCACGACACGAACATCACCCGCCGCCGCTGCGCCGACCGAATTCAGGTACGGTCCAGTCCCTTCCGGCGGAAGATTCATCTTCCAATTCGCAACTAAATATCGATTCCTCATTGTGTAATCAATAAGTGTAGCGATTTTTGCCCTGGCGCTTGGCTTCGTACAGGCGGTCATCGGCGCGGCGGACGAAATCGTTGAAGTCGCCGTCGGAGGGTTGATACTGCGCGATGCCGATCGATACGGTGGTGTGAATTTCGCCGGTCTCGTCCGCGGCCATGAAGGCCATGTCGCGGACGTGGCTGAGAATGCGTTCGGCAACCGTCGTCGCTCCGGCGACGTCTGTGTGGGGCAGGACGACGGCGAACTCATCGCCGCCGAAGCGGCTGATCCAGTCGGGCGAGCGCAGGGTCTCGCGGATCGTTCCGCAGATCTCCGACAGCACGACATCCCCCATCACGTGACCGAACGTGTCGTTGATCTGCTTGAAATCGTCGACATCGAGCAGGAGAAGCGACAGCGGCACGTTGTACACGCGCGCACGCTCGATCTCCGCCGTGAGCTGGCGCCGGAAAAAGCGGCGATTCGGAACGCCGGTCAGATCGTCGGTCTCGGCCAGACTGAGGATCTTCTGCCGGGCGCGCAGATTGTCGAGCAGCATGGAAAGCTGCGCCGAAAAAATCTCCATGACCCGGTGATCATCTTCGCTGAACGGCGGTGCGGCGCGGCAGACCAGCAGCACGCCGGCCGTGCGCGTTTCGAGCGTGAGGATCGCATGCATCTCCTGATCGAGACCGGGCTGATGGGCAGGGTCACCGAGGTTCTGACGCTCGTCTTTGACGACGACGTCCATCTTTGAGAGCGACGGCAGAATCAACTTGTGCAACAGGTCGCGCACGTGCTCGATGAGCGGCTCGTTGATCTGCTTTCCGGCGCCACTGCGCGTCGAGATGTACAGGTCCAGGTTCTGCTCGAGCATCACCGCGACGCCGACATCAAACGGAACGGCTCTCACCAGCGTATGAAAGGCATCGCCGAACAGATCGGCGGCGGAGTCGTTGTGAATCAGGCGGGCGAGGTCCTGCACCAGCGTCAGAACTCCGGCGAGCTGGGAAGGACGGTTATTCACGCGTGCGTCTCTCTCATCATCCGCCAAATCAGGGTGGCCCCGCAACGACACATATAATTCCGACCAGCATGCTCATCGAAGCGGAGTCCATTCCGTACGATGCAGCGCGGCTCCTCGGCGAACGGCTTCTCATCCTCGCTCCCCATCCTGACGACGAGGTGATCGGCTGCGGCGGTCTCGTCGCGCAGCATCTGCGCGAGGGCCGCGCTGTGCGCGTTGTGGTGGCCACCGACGGGGCGGAGGCCGGTGGCGCGGCCCGAAGAGAAGAAGAATCGCGGCGCGCGCTGGCGCTCCTCGGCGGAAGCGACATTCACTTTCTCCGCTTTGCCGATCGCGGTCTCGATGAAACAGTGATCCTCCCGCTTCGGGATCATCTCGCGACGTTCAAGCCCGATTTGATCTGCGTCCCCAGCCCCATCGAAATTCATCCCGACCATCTCGCTCTTTCCCGCGCCTTCTGTGATCTCGTGCAGCGCGACGAGAGCCTCTTCGCCGATCTGGCCGTCGCCCGCGTCGCCTTTTACGAAGTAAGCCAGCCGCTGCGACCGAATGCCCTCGTCGATATTACGGATGTCGCAGAGATCAAATACCAGGCCATCGGCGCGCACGAGTCGCAGACCGCGATCCGCGATTACGCCGGATACGCGCGCGGTCTCAATGCCTATCGGGCGCTGACGCTTCCACCGGGAACGAAATTCGCGGAGGCGTACTGGACGACGCCGCTGGCGACGCTCCGCACGACGCCCTTCAGCGCCTTGCGCCGTTCGGTCGGCGCACCGCCGGAGATCGAAACGACGAGATCGACGCTGCCGATCACGGTGATCATCCGCACGAAAGACCGGCCGGCGCTTCTTCGCGAGGCCGTACAGTCGGTTCGCGCGAACGGATATCCTGCCGAGATCGTCGTCGTGAACGACGGCGGCGCACGTCCCGATCTCGATGTCAAAGTGGTGCAGCACGACAAATCCCGCGGCCGCTCCGAAGCGATGAACAGCGGAGTGCGAGCGGCCACAACGAAGTTCGTCGCGTTTCTCGACGATGACGATCTGTATTATCCGGAGCACCTCGCTACGCTCGCCGCCGCCGCGGAGAGCGCAACGAACAGCGCCGCCTGGTACTCCGATGCGGTGTCATCGTTCCTCGCCATCGGCGATCGCGGTCAGTACGAGAACCGCTCTCGACTCCGGCTCTTCGCTCACGAGTTCGATCGCGAGCTCCTGCTCATCGACAACTACATCCCGCTTCCGACGCTGCTGACGAAGCGTGAAGCATTTCTCGATGCCGGCGGATTCGATCCGGAGTTCGACCTCTTCGAAGACTGGGACTTCCTGATCCGGCTGTCGCAGCGCGGCGACTTCACGCACGTCCCGCGCGTCACCTGCGAGATCCGCCACTTCGAGGGCGGCGGCTCCATCCTGCTCGCGGCGCCCGAAGGCTCGCCACGATTTCGCGACGCCAAGCTGCAGGTCTGGCGCAAACACGCCAAGCGCATCGGCAACGAAACTTTCGCCAATGTGTTCGAGCGCCAGAAACGCCGCGTGTCCGCGCTGTACAGCGGTGTCGTGGAAGAAAAGGGCCGGCGCTCCCAATCGGAGAACAACGCCGCACGACTGGAGCGGGAGAAGAATCAACTGATTACCGAGATTCAGACGCTGCACAATGCGATCAATGAGCGAACGATGTATATCAGAGAGCTCGAAGGGGTGGTTCAGGTACTCAACGGCGAGGCCGATCGCGCCAACAGCGAATCCGAGCGCGCCGCGCGCGAGAGCGAGCAGCTTCGCCAATCACTCGCTGATGCCCAGGCCATCAGCAGGGCCGCGTACGCGGAGATCGAGAGACTGCAGGGTCTTCTCAACATGATCTACAAGTCGCGCACATGGAAGCTGCACGCGATAGTGGAGCGCATGAAGGGCCGCGGATGACGCGCGTCCTCCTCGTCTGTCCCGAGCCCCTCGGCCATGGACAACCGGCGGGCATCGGCATCCGCTTCATCGAGATGGCCAAGGTGCTCGCCGAGGATGGACATGAGGTGACCACTCTCAGTCCTGATGGCGGCGGGCTGACGCCGGAGACCATCGCTCGCGCGACGGATGAGCATGACGTCGCGGTCGTCCAGGGACACGCCGCGAACGCGCTGTTTGCGCATGGCAAACCGCTGCCCACCGTCGTCGACCTGTACGACCCGTTCATCATCGAGAACCTTCATTACTACAGTGAACGCGGCGGCGAAGTGTTCCATCACGATCATGCGACGCTGATGACGTCTCTGACGCGCGGCGACTTTTTTCTCTGCGCTTCCGACGCGCAGCGGTTCTTTTATCTCGGGCTGCTGATCGCTGTCGGACGATTGAATCCGGTCACCTTTGAATCCGATCCCCATCTCGATTCGCTGATTCGCGTAGCGCCGTTCGGTGTCCAGCCGCCTCGCCTCCGAACGCAGCATGATGGCCATGACCTGCTGTTCGGCGGCATCTATGACTGGTACGACCCGATCATGGCGATCGATGCGGTCGCGATCGCACGCAGGCAGATCGGCGATATGACGCTCACGTTCATGCATCATCCGAACCCCGAGCTCACGCCGCAGGGGAAGAGCGCCGAGGCGATCGCGTACGTTTCGAAACGGGGGTACAAAGATTTCGTTCGCTTCGAACGCTGGATCCCTTACGAAAAGCGCGGTGAATTCTTTGATCGCTTTTCGGCATCGCTGCTCACCTTCCGGCAATCGATCGAGACCGATCTGTCGATGCGCACCCGGGTTTTCGACTATCTCTGGGGCGGCTTGCCCGTCATCACGAGCTCGGCGCCTGGAACCGACGAAGTCCTCACGCGCTACAGAGCGGGCGTGGTGATTCCTCAAGACGATGCCGGCTCCTTCAGCCGCGCGATTGCCGGCCTGCTTCAGAACGAGGAACGGCTGCAGGAGATGCGTGATGGTGCGAGCCGGTTCGTCATCGATCATCAATGGCCGCGCGTTCTCGAGCCGCTGCGCGAGTTCTGCATGCAGCCGCGGGCCGGCAAGAACAAAGATGCCGGGGGCATTCGGCCACCTTCGATTCTCGATCGGCTGAAGCGCCGGATCGGAGGAGCGTTCTGAACGCACCCCCGGTCGAGATCATCATCGTCAACTGGAACGGCCGGCGGCAGACCCTCGAGTGTCTGGCCGCGGTCGACGCTCAACTTCGCGATGTTCCGGGCGCTGTGGCGTCGGTCGTCGACAATGGTTCGACCGACGGCAGCGCCGCCGCGGTTGCGTCGCGGTATCCCGACGTGCGCCTCTTCGCGCTGGAAGAGAACCGCGGCTTTACCGGCGGCATCACCGCCGCGTTGCGCGCCTCGACCGCGCGGAGTGTGATCTTTCTCAACAACGACGCCGTGCCTGAGCGCGATTGGCTGGCAACGCTCTCACGCGCGCTCGACGACGCTCCCGATGACGTCATGTCCGTCGCCGGAAAAATCGTCGATCTCGAAGGAAAGCTCATCGACTTCATCGGCGGGGTCATGACGTTCGACGGCCATGCGCTGCAGAACGGCTTTCGCTTTCCCCTCGGCACCGCGAAGGAACCAATGGCGGGATCGGAGCTCCTCTTCGCCTGCGGCGGAAACATGATCTCCCGGCGCGCGCCGCTCGCGGAGCTCGGTGGATTCGACGATGACTACTTCGCCTATCTGGAAGACGTCGATTTCGGCTGGCGCTCATGGATCGCGGGATATCGCGTCCTCTACGAGCCGCGCGCCGTCGTTCGCCATGCCTCGAGCGCGACGAGCGATCGCATCGGCGCGTTCGAGCGCGGCGTGCTGTTCGAGCGCAACGCCATGCAGACCGCGCTGAAGAATTACGACGAGACCGCCTTGCGCGACGCAGCCGGCGCGCTTTTCTACACGTATCTGCATCGCCTTCACCATTACGCGACGACGCGCAACGAGCGCATCGGCGAGCTCCGGCGCACCCCGTTCGAGGGCGAGCTGCCCGGGCAGCGGAAGCGCAGCATCATCGGTCGTGTGCGCCGGCGTCTCTTCGGACCTCCGGCGCTGGCCAAGATCGACGATCCGCTGACAGCCATGCAGTTCCGCGCCTTCGAGTGGATCCTGCAGCATCAGGAGCGGATCCGCATCAAGCGCAATGCCGTGCAGTCACGGCGCCGCCGCTCAGACGCCGAGATCTTCGCGCGTTTTCCGCTCAACATCGTGCCGACATACCCGGGCGACGACGCGCTGATGCGCGGAGCGCTGTTCCAACTCCTCCGTCCTCGTCTCGATTCGGTCGACCGGAAGCTGGGCGATATCATCCGCACGTGAGCCGATTCTGGGTCCGCGGTGTGTTCTGGCGGCAGCTTCTCCGCTTGGGGGTTCGCAACACCCCGATCTGGCTCGAGACCGTCGTCATCGGATTCTGGTCGCTCTTCTTTCTGCTGTGGGGGCCCGGCCGGCGCAGCATCATGCGCAATCTGCGCGCGATCAAACCAGAGTCGTGGCCGCTCACAAACTTCTTCCGCGCGTATCGCGTGTTCTGGAACTACGCCTGGTCGATCACTGACACGGCGCACTTTCGCGAGCAGCGCATCATGCCCGACTGGGAGTTCGCCGGCTTCGAGAACTTCGAGCAATTGAAAGCGCGCGAAGGCGGCGCCATCATCCTCACCGCCCACATGGGCAGCTACGACCTCGGCGCCTATGTGTTCTCGGAAACGTCGCATCGGCAGATCGTGATGGTGCGCGCGCCGGAGATCGATCCGCAGACGAGGCAGTTTGAAGAGGAGGAGCAGGAACGCTCCCGCAGCGAAGCGTTGCGGATCGACTTCAACACGAAGGCGAGCGAGCTCGCCCTCGAACTGCTGGACGCGATTCAGCGCGGCGAGCTCGTGGCCATCCAGGGCGATCGCGTGACGCCCGGCATCGCATCAATGCCCGCGACTCTCTTCGGCCGCCCGGCCCGGATGCCGGCCGGTCCGTTCGCTCTGGCGATGGCCGCGCGCGTCCCGTTGTTTCCGCTGTTCATCGTCCGGCTCGGACGACGGCGCTATCGGCTGGTGACGTGCGAACCGATTCATGTCGAGCGGCAGAGCCGTCATCGCGACGACGATCTGCACGCCGCGGTCGAAGAGTGGTCGAAGAAGCTCGAAGAGGTGATCCGCTACGGCTGGTATCAATGGTTCGCGTTCGATCCGCACGCGGAGACAACATGAAGGTCGTCCGCGACCGTCGTGACGCCCGCTGGTTGCCGTCGCGCTTTCACTTCGCGTTGTTCCGGCTGTTCGCATACCTGCGGCTGCGGACGGCAAAACCGCAGCTTGCACCGGGCCTGGTCATGGTCGTGGACCCGTATCAGAGCGCGGCGGAAAACCACCTCGTTTCGACTCTCATCTTCGTCGTGCTGACATCGTTCATCGTGACACTGTTGAACCCGGCGATGTCTCTTCCCGCCGCGTGCGCGATCGCATTGCCGGCGGCTGCGGTCATCATCCAGGCGCTGCCGGTTCTCTGCGGTACCGTGATCATGCCGGTCGTGCGAAAGGTCGTGCCGATCGAAGGCGACAATCTCAGGGCCAACTCCGTAATCATCATGTCCCTGGCGATTGCCGCGGCCATCTTCACGCTCCGCAGCGACTCGCCGGCGCGATACATTGCCGGCGCGTTCCTGCTTCTCCTCGCTCTCAACATCATCGCGTCCGCGCTGATGTTTTTTCTGCGCAGCGCAATCGCTGATGCAGAGCGGAAGTTTGGAGTGGCGTCGTGAGACAGATCGTCATCGCGTCTCTCTTCGCCGCGCCAATCGTCGCGATCCTGATCTGGCATTGGACACCGGCCGGGGCGATCGGCGTCATCGCGCTGTCGCACGCCCTTCTCCTCTATCCGACGCTCAGCCCGAACGTGCAGTGGTTCGGACCGGTGGTCACGCGGTTCGATACGAACGACAAAGAGGTCTGGCTGACCGTGGATGACGGACCGACCGACGACACTCCCGCGGTGCTCGATCTGTTCGATGCGCGTAACGTCAAAGCGACATTCTTCGTGAAGGGAATGCTCGCGGAGCGCCATCCGGAGCTGCTGCGGGAGATCATTCGCCGAGGCCACACGATCGGCAATCACTCGTACTCGCATCCGAGCGGAACGTTCTGGTGTCTTCCTCCCGCTCGCGTCGCCGAGCAGATCGAACGTTGCAACGCAACGCTGGCAACGATCGCCGGAGCTTCGCCGTCTTTGTTTCGTGCTCCCGTCGGGATGAAGAATCCCGCGGTCCATCCGGTGTTGCGGCGTGTCGGGATGACGCTGGTCGGATGGAGCGCGCGCGCATTCGACACGAAGACGAACGATCCGGAGGTCGTCGTGAAGCGGATCCTGCCCGATATCGCTCCCGGCGCGATCATCCTCCTGCATCAGGGCCGTCGCGTATCGCTGGCGATGCTCGGCCGCGTGATCGACGAGGTGCAGCGCCGCGGTTACCGCTTTGTCGTGCCGGAGCTCGATCGTCTGAAGACGAACAGATAGTTGTTGAACGGTGTGCGTCCCCACATCGGCACGATCTCCTGACTGAAATCACGGAAGCTCGACACGATCTCGTCGCGCTTCGGGAAGTTGATCCGCTCCGCCCTCAGCCAATGGACCGCGCGCGAGAAGCGCTCCTGAGCCACGGTCACTCGGTACCGCAGACTCTCGTCACGAACGGCGTCGCGGATCACCACGCACTGCGACCTGGCGGCGTGCTCGAGAATGACTCTTCGATCATCGTCCGAGAAATAGTGGAGGACATCGATGAGCACGACGGTCGCGCCATGCGGAATCGGATCCCGCGCATCGCCGACTCGAAACTGGAGATCGGGGTACTGCGCCGCAATCGAATTCGCCTTCCTGATCTTGCGTTCGTCGTGATCGATTCCCGTGATCGCGTTGTCAAAGCCGTTTTCGCGTAGGTAGAACTCGAGCAGCCCCACTCCGCAGCCGATATCGAAGAGCGGTGCGTCAGACCCGCGCAGCCGCTCGAGAATCGCGCGGTACACCGGATCGCCGCGAAGCTTCGACCGGGCGTACGAGCGCAGCCACCGTGAATCGAAGCGGCTGGCGACGCGCTGCGCGACCTCCACCGTCACGAGAGATGCTCGATGAGATCGATCAGCTCCGGAAGGTTGAACGGTTTGGGCAGGATCGCCGCGACACCCATCTGCAGGATGGCCTGCGGGTCGACGCGCAGATGTGCCGAGACGACGATGATCTTGACTTTGCCGAGGTGTCCTGTCTCCTGCAGGCGCTGGAGAAAATCCCAGCCGTTCACGTCGGGCATGGCCAGATCGAGAAGGACGATGTCGGGATTGTGGATGTTGAGCGCGCGCTGACCTTCGGCACCATCGCCGGCTAGAAGGACCTGATATCCGTGCTGGCGAAGGGCAGCGGCGAGCATTCCGCGCAACGGCAGGTCGTCATCGATGACGAGGACGCGCTTGCGATCGACGTCCGCGATCCTCTTGGAACGCATCGACTTGCGTGGCTGGAGCTCGCTCATGGCGCCGACCATTGTCGCACCGCTTGCGACCGAGCATGCAGAAGGCGAACCAGTTTGGGCTTCAGAACAAATCACCATCGCCCATCGTGTAGAACAGCGATTCCCGGATGCGCGACGGGGCATCGGCATCGAGAAACGGCACGCACATGACCGACAGATTCTGCGGCTCCGGCCTCAGCTCGAGGTGGAGCGAATCCATGGCCTCACCGATCCATTGAGGCCGCGGCGGACACCACATCTCGATCGCCTCGACCGGATAGATGGTCGTGAGATGGCGCAGCGCGCTCTCCAGGATCTCGACGCGATCGGGATCGATGAGCAGATCGCCGATCGTCATGCGTTTTTCCCGAATTCGGAACACGATCCATCCCGCGAGGCGCCGCCACTTCCGCATCGCTACGACGATGTACGTCACGTCCGGCCGCGACAGGTAGCGCCACTTCACGTAACGCACATCGCGTCGGACGAGAAATCCGTAGCGATCCGCGACTCGGTTGAAGAGCTCATCCCACTCGCCCGATGTCTCGCGCACCAGCTCCAGACTGATACCGCGCGCGTAACGCTCGAGGCGAGTCAGGCGCGGAAGTGGCGCCGTGCGCAGATCGCGGTAGCGGTAGGCGACATTCTCGACGCGATCGCTGCGCAAAAATCGCAATGAGAACTTCTGGATGTTGTCGACATTGAACCCGTAGTTGAAGGCCACCTGCGATTCGCAGAACGTTTCGTAGAAGTGCAGCGCGGTCTGTCCGAGGACGCTCGTCGGACCGCGGCCGATGTGGCGGACGGAGCGGTCGGTCATGGTGTCGCCGATCTGGTGTGCGACGATCTCGGCGCCGTCGCGATGAAATGCGATCGGATATCCGGCGTAGTGCCCGACGAGGGCGACGCCGTTCTGGAAGGCGACGCTGATCCGCTCTCCCCCGTACGGATCGTCCTCGTACTTCCATCGCCAATGCTCGAGGGAGCGCCGCTCGTGAAAGGAGCGGTTGAACAGATCGAGGATCGCCGTCTCGTCGCCGCGCTGATATCGCCGGATCGTGAAGCGCGCGTCGGTCTCAGCGGGCATGCGTCGGCTCGACCGAGCGAATCGCGCGCACGTTGATCGGCGCGCCGGCGCGGCGCCTGGCCACGATGCGGATCGAGCCCGAGCTGACAAGCAACGGGTCGGGAAGGACGCCCAGGACCGCTCGAGCGATGCGCGCGAACAAATTCGACCGGTTCGCCAGCCAGTGGCGCAGGAATTTGTGATCGCGATACTCGAAGTCGGGACCGATCAGCGCGATCTCGAAACCGGAATGCTCGAGCAGCTCGATCAGCGCCGATCGCGAATAGAGGATCAGGTGCATCCGGAAGTTCTGCACCATCCGCTTCCGCTCGGTGAAGAGATAGATCAGACCTTCCGTGTCGAAAGTCGTCAGGAAGAGAAGACCGCCCGGCTTGAGAAGCTCTTTCATCCGCGCCAGCGCATCATGCGGATCGGCCATGTTCTCGAATACATGGAAGAGCGCGATGGCGTCGAAGGCCGGCCCGGTATTCACGAAATTCGACAGCGTTGCGCAATAGATTTCCAGCCCGCGGCCGCGCGCATGCCGCGCCACGACCGGCGCGGAGTCGATGCCGACGTACTCGAATTCTCGCGCCGCCGCGACACCGAACGTGCCGTCGCGAACGCCGATCTCGAGGACGCGTGCGCGGGCCGTGAGATGCTTGCGCAGCACCGCCATCCGGCGCGCGCTCGTCCGTTCGCGCGCGGATACCGAGTGCGGCTCGTCCGGTGGTTCCGCGGACGGTGCATGCGCGCGCAATACCCTCCGCACCGGCCGCCCATCATCCTCTTCCGCGAATTGATTCAGGTAACGGCATTTGCACCGGCTGCAGGCGCGAATCACATTCCCCGGAACCTGCGCGAACGTCCAGACTTCTGATGAGAGACAAACCGGACAGCGGCGCGCGGCGCGATAGCCCATCTTCCGATCGGTCAGACGAATCTTCAGCGCGGGAAGAATGTCGGCGGCGGTGAACGCGGCACGCAGGTGAGCGCCGGGCACGATCTCGACAGAAAGGCGCTCGACGCGAAAACCGTACTTGTTGACGAGGTAGCCGATCTCGAGATCGCACGACTCCTTCGCCTGCTTTGTCTCAGTGATGACGAGCTTCGCCGCTGTCGATGAAAATGCTTTCAGCCGCAACAGCGGATCGGGCAGCTCGGGAACGAGCATCCAGCGAAGCAGCGCCGGTGCCGGAAGATCTCCATCGCGCGCGACCGTCCCGAACACCACCTCGGTCGCACCGGAATCGATCATCGCCACGACGTCGCCGATGGCGCTGACTGGGTATGGCAGCGGAGCGTCGACGACGACGATGACGCTGCCGTTCGCCTCCGACACCCCTTTGCGGATCGCCGCACCGTAACTCGGTCCATCGGGCGAGATGACCTCGAAGGTAAAGCCGGTCGTCTCGAGGTAACGCTCGATTACCTCGCGTGCCGCGGCGGCCGCAGAAGGAGCGCCGGCCAGCGGCACCAGCACCGAAACGCTGGTCGAGCCGGTCATACCGTCATTCTAATCAACTCCTGTACCGGGCGTAGGTTGCGAGGACTCGAAAGGACTTCTGGTCAACCACTCGAACGTAGAGCACGTCAGAACGATACGAGCTCCACACTTCCGGCGGCACGTCGACGGTCCGCGTCGTGGGAAAGTGCCCGGCTGCCGTTTCGAACGTTGCCAGCGGCGACGCCTCGATGAGCAGATCGCCGGCAGGGAGGGGAACGGGCCCATCGATGCGCGGATGAGCGGGAGCATTTTTGCGACGCTCGATACGCTTCAGGAATCGCGCGATCGCCGCGCCGTGCCATTTGGCGAGGTAGCGCATCTCCGATTCCGCATACATCAGCGCCACGCGATCGCGCTCTCCGCCCGCGCTCTGATTGTAAAGGTGGCGGCATCGCGCCGTGGGGACGTACACGATCGGTCTGGCATTGGATGCAACACGGCGCAGAAAGTCGTTCTCTTCGAAATAGAGCGCGAAGCGCTCATCAAAACCGCCGGCAGCATCGAGATCGGCGGCGCGCACAGCCATGATCGCGCCCGAAATCGCGCGCCTTTCCACGGAATCCTGCAGCGACCAGAAGCGAAGGCGCATGGCAATGCGGCGACGATCACGCGCGCGCGCCCACCAGCCGCTTCGCGTCGCCAGCGCCTCGTCGAGTTGTTCACGAGCGGTATGCAGCTCGCTCGGCGGCAGTATCCACGCGTGCGCATTGTCCCAATACAGCGCCGGACCGGCGACAGCCGCGTTCCGATTCTCCATCACGCGAATCAATTCATCGATCGATCCCGCCGAGAAAACGACATCGGGATTCGAGATGACGATGATCTCGCCCGTGCAGTGCGGACGTCCGGCGTTGATCCCGCCGGCGTATCCGAGGTTCGAAGCCGGCGCGACGAGGACCTCCGCGTGAGGCCGCAACCGATCGGCCTCGGCACGATCGGCACTGTTGTCCACGACGACGACCTGCAGCGGCAACGCGGTCGCCGCGCGCGCGGAGCGGATCGCGTCGGCAGCCAGAGGGGCGGAGCGATAGTTGACGAGAAGGAGCGAGATCATCGCGCGGCGGAAGCGGCCGCGGCGGAGTCCACGCCGACGCGCTCCCACCGATGGCGCACCGCGATGAGCCCGACCTCCCAGCGTTCGCCGGCGATGGAGAAGGCCGGACGCAGGTCGTGGCGATCGAACACGGTCATCGCGTTCTCGTCGCCGACGTAGGCGATGACCGAGTAATCGCCGCGCAGCAGCGGCACGTCGAGCAGATGCAGCCGCACATCGTATTCACGAGCTCCGGAAAGCGGCGGCACGCCGTCGCCGTGCGTTCCCGCGGCAAAGCACTGCAGATCGTCGGCGACGCGGTTCACGCCGACGATGATGTGCACCGGCTGGCCAGGATCGTCGGACTCGACGCGCAGACGGATATGGACATCATCGCCGCGCGCGAACATCTTTCGCTCATGACCGTTCGCGTCGCTTATCGTCATCGACGCGATCCGGACCGGCGATGGCGCCTGGTCGACGTCGACGGTCGCGGGATGCGTGCGGTCGCGCTCGAGGAGAAAAGTCTCGTAATCGTGCACGACATCGACGGACGGTCCGAAGCGCATCACGCGTCCGTGATCGAGCCAGAGCGTCCGCCGGCAGATGGCGTTGATGTAGTAGAGCGCGTGCGAGCAGAAGAGAATCGTCTTCCCGCGCTCCTGGAACTCGCGGATCTTGTCCATGCATTTCTTCTGAAAATGTCCGTCACCGACAGCGAGCGCCTCGTCGATGACGAGGATCTCGGGATCGACGTTGACGGCGACGGAAAACGCCAGACGCATGTACATGCCCGATGAGTAAGTCTTCACTGGCCGGTCCACGAAGTTGCCCAGCTCGGAGAACTCGAGGATCGATGGGAGACGGCGGCGGACCTCATCCGCGGAGAGGCCGAGGATGGCGGCGTTGAGCGAGGCGTTGTCGCGGCCGCTGAACTCAGGATGAAAGCCCGCGCCGAGCTCCAGGATCGAGGCGATCGTTCCGTCTGTCTCGATTTCGCCGCTCGTCTGACGCGTGACGCCGCACAGGAGCTTGAGCAGCGTGCTCTTGCCGGCGCCGTTCTGTCCGATGACACCGACGGTCTCGCCGCGCTCGACATCGAATGAGACATCCTCGAGCGCGGGAAATGCGGTATGCCGCCGGCGGCGCGTGATCATCTCGATCAGGCGATCCGCTGGACGCTTGTAGACATCGTAGTGCTTCGAGACGTTCGTCGCTCGAACAGCAACTTCCATCGGCGACATTGTAGGGGCAAAAACGAAGTGGCGGGCCGGCGCCCGCCACCTCACCAGGAAATCAGGGTTGAATCAGTGCCGCACGGAACGGCGCTTGGCCGTGCCGTCATTGACCGTGAACGTTTGCGTCTTGAGCAGTTGAGTCTGTGACGAATTGCTATATACCTTCACTGTAACCGTGTACTTTCCAGACTTCTCATACGTGTACTTGAACGGATCGGAATTCGTGCGGGTCTTCGTCGTACCGTCGCCGAGGTCCCACACGTAGACGGCGCTGGCCGGTGCACCCGTTACCGTTACTGAGAACATGAACGCGTGCGCCTCACCCACGACCGGTGTGCTGACCGGATCGACCTTCACATCGGGACCGCCGGGGTTGCCGCCGATGCTGATGGCCTGCGTCAGCGTGACCGTCTGGCTCGTGTTGTTCACGATGCACGTGACCGTGAACGTTCCTCCCGCCGCGTACTGATGCGTGACGTCTTTGCCGGAACCGTGCGCCGAATTGTCGCCGAAGTTCCAATCGTACGTGTGCGCTGCGCACGAACTGTCATAGGCACCGTAATCGCGAACCGTGAAGCTGATCACCTCGCCGGTCCCGCAACTGCCGCCGAGAGGACCGCAGGTACTGGTCGGGTTGTTATAGTCGATGAAGATCGAGATGTTGGGGACGATAGTCCCGCACGTTCCCGTGCCGCCGGCCGTCGTCTGCATCGTCAACTGTCTGGTAAAGCCGCTCGGTGTTTGGGGATTCGTGATGGTCACACTAACGTTGTGTGCGCCGGAGGCGCTGAACGTGTGAGTCGGGCTCTTGATGTTCGCCGTGCCGCCGTCTCCAAAGTTCCAACTGAACGTATGGTTCGAGCAACTGAAGTCGTAACCGGTGAAAGACGTGACGTCGAATTGCACCGACTCGCCGTTCTTGCATGCGGTCGCATTGTTGCTCGAGCATCCCGAGACCGCCGAGTAGGCGATGGCGATAGAGTTCGTGTTCATCGCCTGGCATGTACCGCCGCCGGTCGAATCGCTGGTGGTCACGGGGATCGTCTTGTTGAAGGTCTGCCAGGCATTGATGATCTGCAGCGAGACCGTATGCGAGCCTGACGTCGTGAACGCGTGCGACGGAGTCTGAGCCGACGCGGTTGCGCCATCACCGAAGTTCCAATTGAAGGCGTGGCTCGCACAACTGAAGCTGTAGCCGCTCGGCGAGACATTGAACGTCAAGTTCTCATTGTTCTTGCACGTCCCGCCCGTCACGCAGCCCTGGTTGCCGCTGAAGGTGATGAAGATGTTGCTGGTCCCCATCGTGCCGCAGGGGTTCGTATTGCCGCCGCCACCTCCACCGCCACCCCCGCCGCCCGATGAGCCCACGGTCAGCGACGTCGAGTAGCTGTGCGACTCGTTGCCGTTGTTGACCAGCACGGTCACCGTACCGCTGCTCGTCACGACTGCATCGACTGTCGGAGTATTGGTCGTCTGACTTGCTGACCCGGGGATCGACCACGTGTATGAATGCACGGCGCACGTCGGATCGTATCCGCCCTGCAGCGGAAAATCGGCGCTGAACGTGACCGTCTCACCGGAAGTGCACGAGGAGAATTTGTTGCACCCTGTGCTCTTGCCGGTGAACCCCAGCACGTACGAGCTGTCGGTCATGTGCGGGCAAGGCGCTGCGGCCGTGTTGATCGTCACGGAAGTATCCAAGAGCTTCGAACCCGTCGCGTTCGTGACCGTGAGCCTGACATTGAAGCTTCCGGTCTTGATGAACGTCGGCGTGAATGTGCTGCCGGTCGTGCTGGCCGCGGTGAATGCGTTGTTGTCGGCCTCGTTGTTGTTCGATTTGACCACTTGCCATTGATACGTCCAGTTGTCGGCGACCGTGTCGATACCACTGAGCGAGCTCGCGGTGAATGTGCAGGGTGTGCCCTGGCAATCGCCGCTCTGGATGACCCTTGGATCGGGAGGACTGAGCGGCGCGCTCACGGCCGCACTGTCCTGTAAGCCGGCGCAGGCGCCGGTGAAGGGCGCAGTCGTCGAGAGCGTCAGGCGCACACGCATGCCGGCACTGACGAGGTTCGTCTTCGGAACCTGGAAATCGGGAATCGCAATGGTGCCGACCGCGGCCGGGCCGGCGAAACTGAGCACTCCGGCGGAAGTGA
>DASXRT010000031.1:0-12536 GCA_036506455.1 Thermoanaerobaculia bacterium | reverse complement strand
TCGTTCGCGGCGCTTGGCAGGAAATTCGGATTCGCGAGGTTCAGAGATGGAGTCGTGCCGATGTTCGGATTCGTGCTGCGTCCGGCGGAGTCACGCGCATTTGGCGCGCTGGCCGAAGTTCCCATCGGAGGGGCGATGACTCCGCGCGCGAGCACGTCGTATAAGCTAATCGGCTGCACGTCATAGCCCGTCAGAAAGATGTTGAAGGTGACGACCGGGAACGCCCAGTCGGACCAGATCGTCACTCGGGCGATCTGCGGGGATGGACTGACATTCGTGATACTGAAGACCGTCGTGCGTCCGACGCCTGCGGCACGCAGGTCTACTTCGAAGTAGGGGAGAAGCAGAGTGGCCGCCGGATATGTACCGATGTCGCACGAGTCATCGTTATTGATCGTCGCGGCTGTGAGCGGTGTCACAAACATGAGCACTGCGCAGATCATTCGTCGCATGCCGCTGTTACGCAGCAGTGCCTATGCCTGTCTACTCATGGACTCACGACGTTCGGCGCCCTATATTGTCTTCACTCCCTGATGATGAAACTACGACTCGCTCTCTGCGCGGTCCTCGTGACCGTTGTCTCCACGTCACTCGACGCTGCGATTCCGCAGCGCGAGCGTGATGCGTTGCTCGCCGTGTACAACGCGACGAACGGCCCGAACTGGCAAACCAATGAAGGGTGGGGCGGGGCGCCGGGAACGGAGTGCAACTGGTACGGGGTCTCATGCGACGAAGCGCAGACGACGGTTCGGTTCCTAACCCTCGGCTTCAACAACCTGAAGGGGACGATTCCCGCCGCGATCGCCGATCTCGATAACCTCGAGGATCTGAACATGGATTCGGACTCGCTCAGCGGTGCGATCCCGGCCGAGCTCGGACGTCTCACGAAGCTGAAAGAGCTGCATCTCGCACAGAACGAGTTGAGCGGGACGATTCCATCATCACTCGGCTCACTCACGAATCTGACCTATCTCGACCTCGCCGTGAACAAGCTCACGGGAGCGATTCCCGATCTCAGCCGGCTCACCCAACTGAAGACTCTCTCGCTGCGGGTCAATCAACTCACCGGACCGATTCCGCCCTCGCTCTCGCAACTCAGCAATCTGGTCGCTCTCGAGCTCGACTTCAACCAACTCAGCGGCTCGCTGCCTGACTTCTCGAACTGGACGCAGCTTCAGACGCTGGATTTGAACGACAACCAGCTCAGCGGACCGCTGCCGACATCGATCGGCCAGCTCCGCAATCTGCAGATGCTGAATCTCGGCGCCAACAAACTGAGCGGATCGATCCCGAAAGAGATCGGCAATCTCGCGCAGCTCACAGTGCTCCTGCTTTACGACAACCAACTGAGCGGCCCGATCCCTGCAGAGATCTACACGCTGAATCGACTCACGATTCTGCAGTTCGCGCGCAACCGCCTGACCGGCGGCATCTCGCCCGCGATCGGTAATCTCACCGCGCTGACCGAGCTGGAGCTGACTCACAATCTTCTGGACGGTCCGATTCCGCCGGAGATCGCCTCGCTCACATCACTCGAACAACTGAATCTTCCCGAGAATCAGCTCACGGGGACGATTCCCGCGAACCTCGATCGTCTCACCAAGCTTCGTTCCATGGATCTCGGTTCGAACAATCTGAGCGGGACGATTCCGCCGTCGCTCGGAAATTTGAAGAATCTCGAAGGTCTCGCGCTCTACTACGACAACCTGACCGGCACGATCCCATCGACCCTCGGAGCGATCGCGCCTCTCCGCGGCCTCAACCTCTACGGGAACCAACTCACGGGAACGATTCCCGACTCGCTGCGCAATCTGTCGAATCTCGAGGAGCTGACCCTCGGATACAACCAACTCTCCGGCACTCTGCCCGACTGGCTGTTCCAGCTCCCGAAGATCGATGTTCTGATCCTGGGCAACAATGCGTTCACCGGTCCGCTCCCCGCGACGACGTCCTCATCGACTTCGCTCGAGGCTCTCGATCTCGGCGGTAATCAGCTCACGGGAACGATTCCCGCCGACATCGGCAGGATGTCGAAGCTCGCGTACCTGACGCTTGGCGACAACGAGCTGAGCGGATCGATCCCCGACTCGATGTGGGACCTCGGCGAGATGATCGATCTTCGCCTCAACTCACTTCATCTAAGCGGGACGCTCTCGTCGCGCGTCGGTTCGCTGCGGAAACTGCAGACACTGATCGTCGGCGACAACGATCTCACCGGAACGATTCCGGCAGAGATTAGCGCGCTCAGCGAAGTGCAAACCCTGTCGCTCGGCGGCAATCGCTTCAGCGGCATCATCCCGAAGGAGCTCGGTCAGCTCAAGAAGGTGCAGTACCTCGATCTGTCGGGTAATAACCTTCGCGGGCCGATCCCGCCGGAGCTGACCGGCATGACCGCACTCGTCGACGAAGGCTCCGACTTCGGTTTCAACGCGCTCTTCACTTCAGACAGCACGCTGGCGGCCTTCATCAATCGCAAACAGTACGGCCACGATTTTGCCGCCACGCAGACGATCACGCCGACGAACGTGAAAGTCACGCAGACCACCGACCGCAGCGCTCTCGTCGAATGGACGCCGATCGCATACATCTACGATGAAGGCGGATATCAGGTGCGCGCCTCGACCTCGCCGGGCGGGACTCCCGTGTCGATCGCGACGACGTCATCGAAGGAGATCACGTCGATCACGGTTCGCGGTCTGCAGCCGGCGACGACTTACTTCTTCACGGTTGCTGCGGTGACGCATCCGCACGATTTCCAGCGCAACCTCGTCATGAGTGATCCGAGCGCGAGTGCATCAGCAGCAACCGGAGCTCGCGTGCTCGCTCCGCCGGACGTCGTCGTGACGGCTACGCCGAACGGCCTCATTCAGATCGGCGGCGTCGCGCAGAACGAGGACAGCTTCACGCTCACGAACTTCGGCGACACCGCCACGGCGATCACGCTGCAGAAGAGCGATGGCGACTTCTTCACGCTCGCGCCCGAAACGTTCACCCTCGGCGCCGGCGCGAGTCAGATCGTGAAGGTCACCTCGATACCGCAACCGGCCGGCGTGCGTTATGGATACGTCGTTGCGGAAGGCGTCGGCACGAGCGAAGACAACATCGTCACGATCAGCCTTCTCTCCGCGCCTCGTTCCGGCGGCAACGCGATCGCCGAAGCGCTCACGAGCCGAGTGGAGGTCACCGGGATTCCGGGTTCTGACTCCGTCGGATCGGTTACGTTCCGCAACAGAGGAACGGCGTCGCTGACGGGAATCCTCGTGGCCGACGTGCCGTGGATCGTCCCATCCAGCATCGATCCCATCACGATCGAGCCGGGCCAGTCGCTGCTCGTCCGTTTCAGAGTCATTCGATCGAGAAGGCCGGAAGGACAATCGGACGGCGCGCTGACCGGCACATTGAGCTTGATCTACGTCGGTGCGTTGCCTGGCGGCAGCAGCGAGGTGCACATCGACGATACGACGCCGCCGGCCGGCGTCAACGTCACGAAGGTCACGGTTGTCGACACATCGACGCTGAACGTCACGCCGGGAACGGCGCCGCCGTTACCGCAGGGCGAGATCGCCTACTTCATCGCCGGACTCACGTCGAAGGTCAGCGGCTCGTCGGCTCTCGCGTCGGATCTCCACATCACGAACGCGTTCGGATCGGCGTCGATCAGCGACGTACGCCTCTACTACACGCCCATCGCAGCGACGCAGACGACCGTCGCCAGTCTCGGCGCTTTGATTCCGAGCCTCGCTGTGACGCTCGCGAACGTCGTCTCGAACGTCTACGGCGCTTCGAATCAGGATGGATCGATGCAGGTGCGGAGCGCCGACTGGCGCAGTCTGAGCGTCAATGCCGTCCTGCTGCGCCTCACGAACGGCGGTACGTTCGCCGGTGAGGTTCCCGTATTCCGCTCCGATCGCGCTTTGCGCACGAACGACAAGATTTATCTCACGGGGATGTCCCAAAGCGCCACGCTGCACGCCACTCTGTTTCTACAGGAGATCGCCGGCACAGCCGCGCGCGTGCGCTTGGAGTTCCTCGACGGATCGGGGACGACGCTCGAATCACGCGAAGTGGCGGTGGCCGCATCAGCGACGAGCGAGATCACCGATATTCCGGCCGGCGCGGTCAGCATGATCGTCACGAACCTGACGACGGCCACGCCGACCGGGGTCCTCGCTTACGTGCGCATGTCGGATGACGCCAGCGGCGACACATGGAGCGTTGTCGACTGGAGCCGCTACTACGACTTTCTGCGCACCGAATCAGTGCGCATTCCGGTCGTGGAGGGGAGCGCCTCGGCATCGACGGGACGGCGTCGCGCTGTGAAACACTCGGACGCCGCTGCTAAAGCGACGACGTCATTGACGCTCTTCAATCCGACGAATGCGGATGCCCGCGCGAAAGTCACAGACGGAGTCAGCACGCCGAAGGAAATCGTCGTCCGTCCGCGGCAGACGTTGATCATTCCCGATCTCGCTTCGTTTGTCGGCGGCTCGACCGCCGAGTCGGTCACGATCGAGCCTACACGCGGAGAGTTGGCGATCACGAGTCGTACATCGACGCCGGCGATCACTGGCGGAGGCTTCGGCACGGCGGTGCCGGTCGTCTCCGCGCGAAGCGGACTGCGAGAAGGACAGGGACAGATCTTTTCGAGACTCGAGGACTCTGCGGCGACGACCACGAACTACGGTTTTGTCGAGACCGGCGGTGCGCCCATGACGTTGCGCGCAACGCTCCTGATCCCCAGCGTCAAGTTCACGGCATTTGTCTATCGCGAGTTCCAGATTCCCGCCGGCGGTTTCCTTCTCGTGAAGGATCTCGTTCGCTCGATCGTCGGCCCGAACCGCGACAAAGACTATCGCGACCTTCACGATCTGAAACTGCAACTCGATGTGACGGGAGGGGCGGGATCAATCCTGCCGTTCGTCACCGCCACGGATAACGCGACGGGCGATTCGGTTCTGCGGTTGCAGTAATCAGGCTCAGTAACTTTCCGTCGGGTTGTCGCGCGAAAATACCTGCGCTGTCCACACTCGCTCGAACGTAACGCCCGCCGAGCGATACGACTCGCGCACTTTCTCCGCGTCGGCAGCTTCGAACTCGCAGATCACTCGCTTGCGATCTGCGGAGACGTAGCTCCGCACCCACGTCGCTCCGTGCGCTTCCAGGCAAGGGTCGACACGTTTGGCCATCGCATTCATCTCCTCCGGGGAGATCGGTTTATCAAACGTCTGCTCTACGACCATGCTGGGCATGTCTTCGCTCCTTCTCCAGCACGCGAGAGCGCGCGCGCTCGGTCAAGTCATCCCATTTTGCTCGATCGACATCGAGGCCGAGAATCACGCGTGCCAGTGCCGCCTCGCTGGCGCGGCCCACTGCCTCGGCCGCGATCAGAGCTTCTTCTGCGTCACGCCGGGCGCGGTCGGCGTGTCCTCGCTCGAGCTCCAGCTCTGAGATGAACGTCAGCGCCCACGCCAGATCGCTCTTGCAGTCGACGACACGCAGCTCATCGAGTTTCGTGCGCAGGTCGCTCTCTTCACCTTCCCGCGCGAAGCGAACGATCTCCGCGAATACATCGGTCCGAACGCCTTCGCTCCCGCCGGACATCTTCCGCGCGATGCCGAGCAGCCGGTCGCAATGTCTCTGCGCGGCGTCGAAATCGCGCGTCTCCAAAGCGAGCGTGACGAGACGGACTCCGGCGCACCACTCTCGCCAGTGATCCTGCTCGCGGCCCGCCATGGCCATCGCGCGTTCGAGTTGCACTGTGGCGAGCTCTTTCTCGCCGCGGTGCGCGTAGAGATAGCCGAGGCCGAGGGGGATTTCGATATGCTCGCCGCCGACGGCTTTGATGATCGTCTCTACCTCGCCCAGCAGTGATTGCGCGCGTGGGATGTCGCGTTCGATGAACAACAGACAGCGCGCCGCGTTGGCCATCATGTACGCGGCGATTCGCGGATCGCCGGCACGGCTGATCTCCGCCGAAGCGATCGTCGCGTCGGCAGCACGAGCGAGATCGTCGGATTCGGAGTGCAGACAAGCCAGGAGATTCGCTCCCATCGATGCCGTTTGCGCCAGTCCCAGTTTCCGCGCGGATTCCATCAACTCCGTGATCTGCCGCGCGAATGGCAATCGTTCGCGAACCGCCGTTCTGCTCGTCACGATGACGTCGAGCAGATTCATCTGCTTCTCGATGCGCTCCCTCTCTGGCAGTGAGTCCGCGAGTTGCAGCCCGAGCCGCGACACACTCATCGCTTCGGAGTAGGCGAACATGCGCAGGCAGCGCTGGCCGGCGGCGATGGCCGCGGTGACGGCCAGCGAGTGATCGCCGGCCAGCGAAGCGTGACGGACGATGTCGCCGGCGAGCGCCGAATCAGGATCGTGTACCGATTGCAACGCGCGCGCGACGTGACGATGCACGAGCACGCGTCGCGGTCCGGAGATCGTCTGATAGGCGGCGTCACGAATCAGGTCGTGCGCAAAATCGTAACAACGGCCGCCCTCACCGGCGCGAATGATCGCGCACCGTTCGAGCTTCTCCAGCGCCGTGAGCATTTCGCCTGAAGGCATTTCCGTAGCGCGGCCGAGGATGTCGGCGTCGAATTGCCGTCCGATGGCGGCCGCCCAGGAGACGAGATCGCGTGCGCGGCTCTCGAGTTGGGCGAGACGGCTGGCGATCACCTGTGTCAGCGTCCCCGCGCTCTGCGCGCGCGCCAGTTCCAGTGCGAAGAGAGGATTGCCGCCGCTCTCGGCCACAACGCGATCGCGATCAGGCGACGCGGCCACCAGGGCTCGCGTTTCTTCCGTCGATAACGGACCGATGTTCATCTTGACGACATCACGAACGAGACGCGACGCGTATGGGTTGTCGTCGATTTCGCCGACGCGCGCCGCACATACGATGCGCAGCTTCGTTTTCCGCGCGACGTAATGGAGAAGCGCGGCCGACGCCTCGTCGATCCACTGCAGATCGTCGATTTGCAAGAGCTCGACATCGGCGAGCTTGTCCACGACGGCATCGAAGAGGCGCGCGCGATCGCTTTCCGTCGGGAAATCATCGAGCACATCGAGCCACACGCCATACGGCCGCGCCATCTCCGCCGCAAACGCGCGACCATATCGCGTGAGACCTTTCGTGCGCCGTCGAAGTTCTTCGAGGAGCCGGCTCTTTCCGATGCCCGGTTCGCCCAGGATGAGCATCATTCGTTGCGCCGAGGCAATCGCCGACAATTCGCGCCCACGCCCCACAAACCTGACGTCGAGAATGGCCTCTCCCCGCGCAACGGGGAGAGGGTGGCCGGAGGCCGGGTGAGGGGCCTTGGCGATTTCCCGCCGCGCATCTTCGACCGCTTGACCTGGCCGCGCGCTCAGCTCGCGCTCGAACACCACGCGGCAGTGTTCATACTGTTGCATCGCCTCCTGCCGGCGGCCGAGCGACGCCAGAAGGCGAATCAGCGCCGCGTGCGCCTGTTCATCGAACGGATCGATCTGCACGCGACGCCGAGCGTAGGGAACTGCGCGTTCGTCGGAACCGAGGCGTTCGGTCAGCTCGCGGAGAATCGCGATGTGAAGTTGGCGGAAGCGCTCACGCTCGCCGGCGCACCACTGCTGAAAGCGGAAGCACCCGGGCAAATCGAGACCCTCGGCGAGCTCGCCGCGAAAGAGCGCTGCGCACTTTTCGAGTTGATCGGTGGTCGCGTTCGCCGGGACGCAGAGCGCGCTGATGTCAACTGTGGCGCCGTCACACTGAAACTCCACTCGATCTCGATTGGCGACGAGGTGCGGCTCGAGCAACGGTCGAAGTTTAGTGAGACTCCATCGCAGCGCGGCACGCGGATCATCGGGACCCTCCCACAACAGCTCGCACAAGCGCTCGCGCGAATGCGCGCGGCCCGTCACCGCGAGATAGGCGAGGAGCGCGCGCGATTTCTTCGACGCAGGAAGCGGGACGGCCTGGCCGTCCCGCACCACTTCGGGCTCGCCGAGGAGCCGGATCTCGAGCATTGGGTGCACCGAGTCTACGCCTTCGCTTCAAACACGAGGTTGAACGGCGTCTCGCTGGCCCGGCGGAATTTCGTGAAGCCGCCTTTGACCGCGACTTCGCGAATGCGCGCTTCGCCAGCCTGTGCGCCGAGAGCCAGACCGACTTCCTGAGCGCGTGAAGCGGGCGTGCAGATCAGCGTCGAGGCAGCGTAGTACACGCGTCCTACGGGATTGAGGTTCTGCTCGACTCGATCGTTCGCGAACGGCTCGACGATCATCCACGTCCCATCCTTCGCCAGCGAGCGGAGCACGTGTGTAGCTGCGCCGACCGGATCGCCCATGTCGTGCAGGCAATCGAAGAACGCGACGAGGTCGTAGCCGCTGCCCGGATACTCCTTTGCCGCGGCCTGCTCGAACGTGACGCGATCGGCGACGCCGGCTTTCTGCGCCGACTTGCGCGCCGCCTCGATCGAAGGACCGTGGTAATCGAAGCCGACGAACTTCGACTTCGGATAGGCCTGCGCGAGCAGGATCGTCGATGCACCATGACCGCATCCGATGTCGGCGACTTTCGCGCCGCGGCGCAGTTTGTCCTCGACGCCTTCCAGCGCCGGGATCCACGACGAGACGAGGTTGCCGACGTAGTTCGGCCGGAAGAAGCGCTCGGTTCCTTCGAAGAGACCGCGATCGTGCTCGTGCCATCCGAACCCCGCGCCGCTCTTGAACGCCTCGGCGATCTTCGGTTCCGACTTCACCGCGGAGGTAACGAGCTGAAACGCGCCGGGAAGATATGAAGGGCTGTTCTCGTCGGCGAGCGTGAAGGCCTGCTCCGCGTTCAGTGAATAACGGCCCGCATCTGCGTCGTAAGTGACGTAACCGCCGGCGGCCTGCGAGTTGAGCCACTCGCGGATATAGCGCTCGTTCGTGCCGGTCTTCTTCGCCAGCTCCGCCGGAGTGAGCGGCTCGTTCTGCGCGAGCACCTTGTACAGCCCGAGCTTCTCGCCGATGACGACGAGGCCCGCGTGCAGCGTGGCGCCGATATCGACGACCGCACGCCCCAGAAAATCGTTGAGCTTCTGCTGATTGAGTTCCATGACTTCCTCCTTTTTGCGAGGAAGATCGGTCAGGAGCGTGGTAGACAGCGTTTGAATCGGCGTTGGAAACGCCTTGGAGTGCGGCGGTTTGCCGCCGCCATTGAAGGCGGCCGCACTCCACGGCGCGGCTGCGAATACAATCTCGTCAATGCCCGTCGTCGGCCAGAACGTCCCCCACGACTCCGCCATCGGTCATGTCACCGGCGAGTCGCTATATGTCGACGACATTGCCCCCGCCGCCGGCGAGCTCGTGGTCGACTTTCTCTGGTCGCCGTTTGCACACGCGCGCATCCGCGCGCTCGACATCGAGCCGGCGCGAAGTGTCGCTGGAGTGGTCGGCCTCTACACGTATCGCGACCTGCATCACAACCTCTTCGGCCCGATTTACAAGGACGAGATCCTACTCGCCGAAGACGAGTGCATGTTTCGCGGTCAACCGATTGTCGTGATCGCCGCCGAGAACACACGCGCAATCACCGAGGCGAAAAAAGCGATCCGCGTCGATCTTGAAGAGCTCAAACCCATCCTCACGATCGACGACGCCATCGCCGCGCACAGTTTCTTTCCCGATCCGCGCATGATCCGCCGCGGCGACCCCGATCGCGTGATCGATACGGCTGATCACATCCTCGAAGGTGTGTTCGAGAATCAGGGGCAGGACCACTTCTATCTCGAATCGCAGGCGGCGCTCGTCTATCCGGGTGAGCTCGGACAGCTCACGGTCCATTCATCGACACAGAATCCGACCGAAGTGCAGGAAGTCATCGCGCATCTCCTCGGACTGGACATGAATCAGGTGGTGGTGCTGACGAAGCGGATGGGTGGCGGCTTCGGCGGCAAGGAGTGTCAGGCCACGCATCCGGCGGTCATGGCGGCGCTCGTCGCGCAGAAAACGAAGCGGCCCGCGCGCATCGTCTTCAACAAAGACGATGACATGCATGTGACGGGGAAGCGTCATCCCTTCCAGAACCGGTATCGCGTCGGCTTCCGCCGCAGCGGCGAAATCATCGCGGCGAAGTTCGATCTCTACTCCGACGGCGGTGCATACGCCGATCTTTCGCCCGCGGTGATGGCGCGTGCGATGACGCATGTCGACAATGCCTACTACATTCCGCACGTCGAGATTCACGGGACGATCTGCCGCACGAACATGCCGCCCAACACGGCCTTCCGCGGATTCGGCGGACCGCAAGGCGTCATCACCATCGAGAACGTGATGCAGGAGATCGGCACGTTCCTGAAGAAGGACGCACTCGAAGTGCGTCGCGTGAATTGCTATCAAGTGGAGACGCGGAACACCACTCCGTATGGCGAGATCGTCGAGCGCAACACGCTGCCGCGACTCTTCATCGAGCTGCCGCAGCGTTGTGACTACTCGCGGCGCATGGACGAGGTGAAGCGTTTCAACTCGGCGTCGAAGACGCACCTCAAGGGTCTCGCCCTCACCGCGGTAAAGTTCGGAATCTCCTTCAATACGAAGTTTCTCAATCAAGCCAACGCGCTCGTCAACGTCTATCTCGACGGCAGCGTGCAGGTGTCGACCGGCGCAACCGAGATGGGGCAGGGTGTCAACACGAAGATCCGGCAGCTTGTCGCCGATGAGCTGGGCGTGCCGCTCGAGCGCGTCATCGTGATGATCACGTCGACGGAGAAGAACAACAACACGTCGGCGACCGCGGCATCGAGCGCCGCGGACCTCAACGGCGGCGCCGCGCTCGACGCCTGCCGCAAGATCAAAGCGAGGATGGCGGAGATCGCAAAGAAAGAGCTGGGCGCGTCGGATGTGGTCTTCGGCGACGGCATCGTCTGGAACAAAACAGATCTGACGAAGAAGATGGCGTTCACGGAGCTCGTCGGCGTCTGCTATCGGTCGCGAGTCGCACTTGGTGATAAGGGCTTCTATGCGACGCCGCGCATCGATTGGACCTGGACGAGCGAAGCGGGCAGTGGCGGCGCCGGTCACCCGTTCCTCTACTACACGATGGGAACCGCGTGCTCCGAGGTGCTCATCGATCGCTTCACCGGCGAGATGAAGGTGTTGCGCAGTGATGTGCTGATGGACATCGGCAAGTCGATCAATCCCGGTGTCGACCGCGGGCAGATCACCGGCGCATTCATTCAGGGAATGGGATGGCTCACGACGGAAGATCTGCGCTACACCGACGGCGGCGAGCTGCTCGCGCATTCGCCGACGACGTACAAGATCCCGAACATCCATGATCTTCCGGAGATCTTCAACGTCGACTGGATCGAGCAGGAGAATCCGGTCAATGTCGCCAACAGCAAGGCGGTCGGCGAGCCACCGCTGCTCATGGCGATCTCGGTCTGGTGCGCCGTCAAGCACGCGCTGTCGTTCATCTCGAACGGCGATGTGCCGAAGCTGCGCGTGCCCGCGACGTGTGAAGAGATTTTGATGCGGATAACGCAGTACTCGAGGCCGAAGGAGGTCGTAGGTCGTGAGTCGTAGGTCGTGGGGGCCTTTGGGCACTGAGGCCCCCACGACCGACGACCCACGACCCACGACCCAATGAATTACACGCTCCACGAGTGGCTTAACCTGTCATTCCGGTGGTTCCACGTCTTCGCCGGAATCCTCTGGATCGGGGCGACGTGGTACTTCACCTGGCTCGATCGGCGGTTTCACACTACTGATCCCGATGAAGTGTGGATGGTGCACAGCGGCGGGTTTTATCGCGTGCAGAAACTCACGACGCCGTCGCCGAATCATGCGTTGCACTGGTTCAAGTGGGAAGCGGCGTTCACCTGGATCAGCGGCATCGTCCTTTTGATCATCGTCTATTACCTCGGCGGCCTGATGACGGACGGCGAGCCGGGGAAACTTTCGAATCGTCAGGCCATCGCGGTCGGCGTCGCGCTTCTCATCGTGAGCTGGTTTGTCTACGACTTCATCCTCGCGCGCGACAACCGCGTGGCGATGATCGCCGGATGGTTCCTGATCATGGCCACGACATACGGCCTCGACCGGCTGATGTCGCCGCGCGCTGCGTATATGCACGTCGGCGCAGCCATGGGAACGATGATGGCCGCGAATGTCTGGATGCGCATCATTCCCGCGCAGCGCGAAATGGTCCGCGCGGCGAAAGAGGGCGGAGAGCCCGATCAGCAACTGGCGGCGACCGCCAAGAACCGTTCCAAGCACAACACGTTCATGATCATGCCCGTGCTGCTCATCATGATCAGCAATCACTTCCCCGTGGCCACCTACGGGAATCAATACAATTGGCTCGTTCTCGGCGTGTTGACCATCGTCGGATGGATCGCCGCGCACATCGTGAGGAGGCAGTGAACACTCTCAGCAACGCGGACATCCGATCCGCGACAGCGACGCTCGAAGCACGGCTCGTCGATTTCATGAGGCGCTTTCCGGGATCGGCGGGCGAGCGACAACCTGTGCACACGGTTTACGGCGGTGCACATCTCTTCAAATTCGACACGCCGAAAAAGCTC
>DASXRT010000030.1:0-2142 GCA_036506455.1 Thermoanaerobaculia bacterium | reverse complement strand
TCGCGCGCTTCGCGAGATCGACCAGCACTCCGTCCGCTCCGACGGCGATCTCCCGCCCAGCCTCTCCCACCGAGGAGACGCGATCGATGGCGATGTGGTCGCGCTGCATGTAGGTGCCGATCACTTCGGCGAAGAACTCGTCGTCGGTGATCAGGAGGAGCCGGACGCCGGATTTGTCGAACATGCCTGGTCACTTATCCTGATTCGCTGCCACACGGCGATTAGCGCCTTAATCACTGAAGATCATCGACTTGCGTGAAAAGCCGGTCGAGTGATCGTCGTGCGACTTTGGAGCATCCGTTCGATTCCTGGACGACGGTGCTAACATCCGCTTCTTCCATGCAACTGTCGCCTGGAGTGCGGCTCGGGCCGTACGAGATCGTCGCGCCGGTTTACCGCGCGCGCGACACGCGCCTCGATCGCGTCGTGGCGGTAAAAGTTCTCCCGACCGAATTCGCGAATCACGCGCAGCTTCGCCTGCGATTCGAGCGCGAGGCCAAAGCGATGACGTCGGCCATCACAATGGAAGCGATTTTCTCGTCATGAACAACAGCGTCAAAGATGAGAGGGTCGCGCCGATCACCTTTGTGCAGAACTGGACGGCTGGACACACGAAGTGACCGCGATGTCACGCGCTTGAAACTTCTCCTGGTCGCCGGGAAATGCTAAGAATCCAGCAACCCCCGGCCATCACGACCGTATACAGGTTCGTCATGACGAGAAGAACGAAGATCATCATCGGTGCGACCGCCGTCGTGCTCGCCGGCGGCGCTACCCTCGGTCTCACCCGGCGCGACAAGGATGTGACGCCGGTGACCTTCGGCAAAGTCGAGCGGCTCGATCTGACGAGCAAGGTCACCTCCAACGGCCGTCTCGACGCCAAGCGCAAGGTCGATCTGTCGGCGAACATCATGGGGCAGATCGTGAACCTCGCCGTCCGCGAAGGCGACATCGTGAAGAAGGGCGACTTCCTCCTGCAGATCGACCAGAAGCAGCTCGCCGCCTCGGCGCAGGGAGCGGCGGCTTCGCTGCAGGCTCTCTTCTCCGATCGCGAGGCCGCGCGCGCCAACGCCGCGGAAGCGCAGCGCAACTTCGAGCGCGCGCAGAAGAATTACAACGAAAAGATCATTCCGCTGGCAGACATGGAGCGGACGCGCAGTCTGCTCGACGCCGCCAACGCGAACGTCGCCGCGATCGAGCGCCGCATCGACCAGTCGCGTGCCAATCTCGCCGCCGCGAACGACACGCTGTCGAAGACGACCATGCGCGCGCCGATGGACGGCATCGTCACCGCTCTTCCCGTCGAAGAGGGCGAAGTCGCAGTCATCGGCACGATGAACAATCCAGGTACGAAGCTCCTGACGATCGCCGACATGAGCGTCGTCGAAGCCGTGCTCGAAGTCGATGAGACCGATGTACCAAACGTGAAAGTCGGGCAGCACGCCAACGTCACGATCGATGCCTATCCGAACAAGACGTTCTCCGGAACGGTCACGGAAGTGGGCTCGAGCCCGATCACGCAGACCGGTCAGACCGGCGGATCGCAGGCCGTCAACTTCGAAGTGAAGGTGCAGGTCGACAATCCGCCGCCCGACGTGCGGCCGGGATTCTCATGCTCGGCCGACATCATCACCGGCACGCGAACAAAAGCGATCGCGATTCCGATCCAGGCTCTCGTTGTGCGCGAGAAACCGGGGAGCAAAGCCGGCAAGCCGCAGGACGAAGAGGGAGTGTTCGTCAACAACGGCGGAACGGTAAAGTTCGCGCCGGTGAAGACCGGACTCTCCGGCGAGAGCAACATCGAGATCGTCAGCGGACTGAAAGAAGGACAACAGATCGTGACCGGCCCATTCCGCGCGCTGCGCGAGATCAAGGATGGATCGAAAGTCAAAGAGCAGAAAGAAAAGAAGGGCGGCGGGCCGCAGAAGGGATAAAACATGTGCTCGGTGCTCAGTGCTCAGTGCTCGGAACTGAGCACCGAGCACTGAGCACCTGAGCACAATGGAGACGCTCCGCATCGCGGCAACGGCACTGAACACGCACAAGCTGCGGAGTTTCCTGACGCTCCTCGGCGTGATCATCGGTGTGATGACTGTCGTCTCGGTCGTCTCGATCATCGCCGGCCTGAACAACTTCGTCAGC
>DASXRT010000029.1:0-4138 GCA_036506455.1 Thermoanaerobaculia bacterium | reverse complement strand
TTCAACTGGGGCGAAGAAGAGCTGCGCCAGGGCGATCGCATCGTGCTCTTCACCGACGGAGTATCGGAGGCGCGCGACTCCGCCGGAAACGACTTCGGCGAGGAGAGGCTCGAACAGATCATCGCCGCGAACCGGCAGTCGCTCGCGCACGATCTGATCGCCACGATCGTCGATTCGGTCTCTTCATTCAGCGGCGGACGAGTAGACGATGACTTGACGCTGGTGGCCGTAGCCGTCGTCACGCCACCGGCGTAAATCGGCCCGACGCCGACGCGCGCAATTCCTCGATGTCCTCACGCCGCGAAACAGAGAGGGGAACCGTCGACTGCACGGCGTAAAGCAAAGAAGCCGTGGAGAGCGGCTCTTTACCACGAAGACATCGATACAGCGCAGCGATCACCGCCTGCTCGATCTCCGCTCGCTGTAGCCTTCCGTCGCCGCGGTGAGCGCGTCGAGGTCGAACTGTCTCGGGTCCTGCTTGCGCAGTGAGAGATGGATTCCGAAGATGCTCTTCCGCTCATCACGCGTCGGAAGGTCGACGAAGAAGATCTCGTCGAAGCGTCCCTTGCGCAGCAGCTCCGGCGGAAGACGATCGAGGTCGTTTGCCGCGCCGACCACGAACACTTCGCGCCGCTTCTCCTGCAGCCACGTCAGCACAGATGCGAACAAGCGCTGCGACAAGCCACCGTCGGCATCGTTCGAGCCGCCCTGGGCGAACGCCTTCTCGATCTCATCGATCCAGAGCACCACCGGCGCCATCGCTTCGGCGAGCGATGTCGCTTTCCGAAAATTCTTCTCCGATTCGCCGACGTATTTGTCGTAGAGGCGTCCCGCGTCGAGCTTGAGCAGCGGCATGCGCCACTGGCGGGCGATGAACTTCGCCGCCAGCGACTTCCCGCATCCCTGCACGCCGACGAAGAGCACGCCTTTCGGCGGCGTCAGATTCAGAGCGCGAGCTTCCGCCGTGAAACCGATGCTGGCGTTTTCCAGCCACGCTTTCAGGCGGGCGAAGCCGCCGAGCTCGAACTGGTTGCCCTCCAGCGGATAAAGCTCCAGCAGCCCGCCCCGCTCGATGATCTCGCCCTTCCACTGCACGACCTCATCGATGTCGGCGGCGGTCAGGGCGTTGTCGCCGACGATCGCCTTCGCGATCGCCTGGCGCACCTGACTCAACGTCAAACCGGACAGCGCCCGCACCAGCCTTTGCGCGTCCTCCTTCGACAGATCCATGCGGATCCGCGCGCGCGCGCTCATCGACTCCACCACGTTCCGCACCATCTCCCGGATCTCCGTGGAATCGGGAAGTTGCAAGTCGAAATGCACGGCCATGGCGTCGATGTCGCGCGGGAGCTCGATCGGGTCGCCGGTGATGATGATTGCCGATCGCGACGCGGTCATCTTCGTCGCCAGCTCCCGGAGCGAACGGCAGATCGCCGGCTGCGTGAGATGCGGGGCAAAGTCCTTGAGCAGGTAGATGGCGTCGCTGTCGTGAATGTTACCGATCTTTCGCAGGAGCGATAGCGGATCGGTCGTTCCCTCCAATGTCACCCCGAATGAGCGCGTCAGACCGTGGGTGACCGACCAGTCGTACATCGGCAACGAGAGGTTGCGGGCCGCCTCGCCGACGATCGAACGCATGCGTTCTTCCTCGACCGTCTCGATGGCGATGAGCGAGTGGAACGAGAGGACGAGCGTCTGCAGCTCGTGGACGGCGCTCTCCCTGGTCATTGGTATCAATTTTGTCACGGTTGCCCTCTCGACGAATATTGCAAATTGCAATATATTGCAGATTGCAATGAAGCTGGGACCGAAGCTCGCACGGCTCAGAGTGCTGGAAGGGTTCGCCCGAGGGCTCGATCGGGAGCTGACGCAGAGCGAGGTGTCGCAGGGGATTCGCGACGAGCTGGGTGGTCACATCAGCCAGTCGTATCTCTCGCAGATCGAGAGTGGAGCGCGACGCCACCTCACCAGCGATACGCGCCATCTGCTGGCGCGCTTTTTCCATGTTCATCCCGGTCATCTCGTCGACGATCTCGAGAACGGGCACGGACATGGACACCTGACGCTCAAGCCGCGACGCGCGCTCGACGATCAGCTCGACCTCTGGCTCGTCGCCGGCTCGGAGGAGTTTGCGCGCGATGCGGAGTTGAGCCAGGCGATACTCGCCATCGCCAAGCACGAGAAATCGCGCGAGTGTCTCGTCCTCCTCGGCTCCATCGTCGAGAACCGGCAGCTCATCGACCGTCTCGTGGAGAAGTTCGCGCCCGAGATGCCGGCCGGCCGGCGCCGCCGCGCACGCGCCTAGGAGGCGCATCATGCTCAACGTCTATCTCTCCTGCTTTCTTCTCGGTCTCGGCCTCAGCGTGCTCTCGTTCGTCTCCGGTCTCGATCGAGTGCATGTGTTCGGACATGGTCATCATCATCACGGATCGCATCACCATCATGGACCGAGGCGCGCCCTGTCCCCGTTCAACGCCGCGGCGTTGACCGCGTTCCTGGCGTGGTTCGGCGGCACCGGCGTCGTTCTGCATCAGATGACCGCCTGGGCCGAAGGAGGCATCGCCGCAGCAGCCGTCGCCTCAGGGCTTCTCGGCGGAAACACGATCAATCGCTTTCTCCGCGGCCTCATCGCGCGCGAGAAGCCGCTCGAAGCGACGACGCTCATCGGGACGATCGCGCGTGTCACGAGCTCGATCCGCGAAGGAGGCACTGGCGAGATCGTCTTCGTGATCAACGGCACGAGGAAGGTGTCGGCAGCGCGGTCGGATGACGGCTCTGCGATCGCCAAGGGTGAGGAAGTCGTCATCGTACGCATGGCCAACGGAATCGCGTACGTGAGTACGTGGGAGTCGCTCCCGGCGATTACGCCGGAGAGCTGAAGGGAGACAACATCATGTTCGGCATCTCAACCGGTGTTCTGATCATCGTCGGAGGAATGATCCTGGCGATCTTTCTTCTGCTCAGCTTCATCGCGCAGATGTTTCGAAAGGCCGGGCCCAATGAAGCGTTCGTTGTCTATGGCTTCCGCGGGACGCGCGTCATCAAAGGCGGGGGAACGGTCATCTTCCCGATGTTCGAGAACTTTCGTTCGCTCTCTCTCGAGCTGATGTCGTTCGACGTCGCGCCGCAGCAGGATCTGTACACGAAGCAGGGCGTGGCCGTGACCGTCGAGGCGGTCGCGCAGATCAAGGTCCGCTCCGATCGCGAGTCGATTGAGACCGCGGCCGAACAATTCCTGACCAAGACTCCGGCGCAACGTGAAGGATTGATCCGCCTCGTCATGGAAGGTCACCTCCGCGGCATCATCGGCCAGCTCTCGGTCGAAGAGATTGTCAAGCAGCCGGAGATGGTGGCCGACCGCATGCGTGCCACCTGCGCCGACGACATGAACAAGATGGGGCTCGAAGTCGTGTCGTTCACGATCAAGGAAGTGCGCGACAAGAACGAGTACATCGCCAACATGGGACGGCCCGACATCGCGCGCATCAAGATGCAGGCCGATATCGCCGCCGCCGAAGCGGAGCGCGACACGGCGATCAAACGCGCCGAAGCATTGCGCGAGTCCGCGATCAAGAGAGCAGAGGCGGACAGGCTGCGTGTCGTCGCCGAATCAGCCTCGCTGACCGCGCAGGCCGAAGCGCAGCGTGACATGCAGATCAAGAAGGCGCAGTACCTCGAGTCGATGCGGCGCCAGCAGGCCCAGGCCGACAAGGCCTATGAGATCCAGACTAACGTCATGCAGCAGCAGGTCATCGCCGAAGCGGTGCGCGTGCAACAGATCGAAAAGCAGGAGCAGATCAAAGTCCAGGAGGCGGAGATCTCGCGCCACGAGAAAGAGCTCATCGCGAACGTGCTGAAAGCAGCGGAAGTCGAGCGGGCCCGTATCGAGACGCTCGCCGCCGCCGAAAGTCAGCGTCTGATGATCGAGGCGGAAGGCCGCGCTGCGTCCGTACGCGCCGAAGGTCAGGCCGAAGCGGAAATCATTTTCAAGAAGGGGGAGGCCGAGGCCAAGGCGATGAATGTCAAAGCGGAGGCATATCAGGAGTGGAACCAGGCCGCTGTCGTCGACAAGCTGATCTCGAACATGCCCGAGATGGTCCGCGCTCTCGCCGCGCCGCTGTCCAACATCGACAAGATC
>DASXRT010000028.1:0-8664 GCA_036506455.1 Thermoanaerobaculia bacterium | reverse complement strand
AACCGATTTTGGATCGACGAGCGGCGGTTCGCCGCTGCGATTGGCGCTCGTCGAAGCAAGCGGACCGGTGCGTTCGAGAAGTTCTTGAAGCCATCCGAGCGCCGGAACTCGGACAGCGATCGTCATCGCGCCGCGACTGGCAGCGATCGGCGCTCGAAGCGTGACGACAGCGGTGAGTGGTCCGGGCCATAGCTCTTCCACCGTCGCTCGTGCGCGTTCTGAAAAAATCGTTCCGAGTGATTCGAGCTGCGCGATCGACGCGCCGATGATCACGAATGGTTTGTCGTCACCGCGACCTTTGATCGCGGCGAGGCGCTGAATCGCACGGGCATCCATTGCCATCGCGTGCAGACCGTAGATCGTGTCGGTAGGCATCAGGACGATGCCGCCGCGCTGGAGCGCGGCGACCGCTTCGGCGATCTGGTCATTATCGGGCGCGGGCATGCGCTGATTCGAGAAGCTCGCGCGCGTGGACGACGGCCGTGACGGCGATCTTCTCGCCGCCGAGCATTCGTGCGATCTCATTGACGCGCTCTTCGTCCGCATCGAGGCGCCGCACGCGCGCGCGCGTCTGTCCCTTCACGTCTTCTTTCCAGACATAGAAATGCGTCGAGCCGAAGCTGGCGATCTGCGGCAGATGCGTCACGCAGATGACCTGGTTGGCTTTCGAGAGCTCCCGGAGTTTCCGGCCCACGACTTCGGCGACGCGGCCGCCGATGCCGGCGTCGATCTCATCGAAGACGAGCGTCGCCGCTGCTCCCTTCGACGACTTTTTGAAGAGAGCCGCGGCGATCGCGAGCTGGATGCGCGAGAGCTCGCCGCCCGAGGCGATCTTCAGCATCGCTCTCGGTTCTTCACCGCGATTCGGTGCGACGAGGATCTCGATGCGATCGAATCCGTCGGCCCGCGGCGTATCGACATCGCGCGCGATCTCGATCCTGACCGACGTTCTCTCCATCGCCAGGTCGCGCAACTCCGCCTCGATCGCTTTCTGAAATGACTCGGCGGCCTTCTGCCGCGACGCCGAGAGTTTCTCCGCGGCCTGGCGATAAGCGGCGCGGCGCTGCGATTCGAGCTTCTGCAATTTCTCGATGTTGCCTTCGTAGTCGGTCAGGCGCTCGTACTCGTCGCTGATCTTGCTGAGATGATCGAGGACTGCCGTGATCGATCCACCGTACTTTTTATTGAGACGTTCGATGGTCGCGAGGCGCTCCTCGACCGCTTCGAGACGCGCCGGATCGTGGCGAACGGAGTCGGTGAGGTGCTGCAGCGTGCGGGCGATGTCCTGCAGGCGATAGGTGACGTCATGAAGGTCATCGGCGATCTGCTCGAGGTCCGCGATCTCGCGCGACAGCGGCTGGAGAAGATGCTCGGCGCGCGAGAGCTGCGTCAGTGCGGACGACTCGTCGTCATCGATCACGTTGAATGCGCCTGACGTGGCTTCGATCATCTCCGCAGCGTGCGCGAGGATGCTGCGTTCGCCGCGCAGCGATTCTTCCTCACCAGGATCGAGTTTTGCGGCGGAGATCTCGTCGACCTGATACTTCAGCAGATCGAGTCGCAGCGAGCGATCGCGCTGCGCATCGGAAAGCTCGCGCAGTTGTTCTGCCGCTTCGCGCCAGACACGATACGCCGCGCCAACGGTCTCGAGCATCTCGTCGTGACCGCCGAATTCATCGACGAGTTGTCGGAACGTCTGACCGGCGATGCGCTGATGGGACTCACTCTGGCCGTGAATCTCGAGCACCGCATCCATCGCTTCGGCGAGCTCGCGCACGGATAGCGCTGATCCGTTGATGAGCACCCGTCCCCGCCCTCCCGCGGCGATCTCGCGCTTGACGATGATCTCGCTCGTGTCGTCGACGCCGATCTCCTCGAACCGCTTTCCCACCGACGCCGGCAACTCGAAGATCGCCTCGGCCGCCATCTTGTCGCTGCCGGTGCGGATCATCTCCACAGAGCTGCGCGCGCCACGGAGAAACTCGAGCGAGTCGATGAGGAGCGATTTCCCCGCTCCAGTCTCGCCCGTGAGGACGTTGAGACCCGGTCCCGGCTCGATCGAGAGCTCCTCGACGATGGCCAGATTGCGGACCTTGAGGTAGGTGATCACCGGGTGAAAGTGTACCGGCAACGACTTTGCTTTTGTCATCGGCATGAGAAAGACCATTGCCGTCGTTCTGGCGCTGCTGTTCGCGGCCTGCAGCAAAGAAGTGGTTCAGCAGAAGGCGCACACCGTCAAAGAGAGAGTCCAAAACGTCGTCGAGGACATCAGTGTGCCTCTCGGCAAACATGAAGATCGGGCCGCGCGCGAGCGCGAGCGGTTCGATCAGCGGTGGCGAGAGCTGCAGTCCTTCCGCGCGCGACAGGAAGCCATACGACAACAGCAGGAGGCCGCCGCCGCGGCTGCCGCGGCGCAGCCGCCGGCCAATTTCCGTTTCGTCTCGGGGGTGAAGGAAAAGTTCAAGGGTCTCGACGCGCAGGGCATCAACGATGCGCCGATCAACGTGCCGATCACGGGCGATGTCCACGGGCCCTCAGTCCTGCGCGCGCAGGTCTATCTCGATCGCATCCATTTCTCGGTCGGCTCCATCGATGGACGATGGGGGCGCAACTCGGCGATCACCGTGTGGTGGTATCAGCGCGCTCGCGGGCTGGAGCCGACCGGAGATCTCGATGAGCAGACGTTCCGGCGCCTCGCGGCTGAAGCGGGATACGCGCCCGTCGTCGTCACGCACACGCTCACGCCCGACGATCTGAAGGGTCCCTTCCGGCATGTCCCTGAGGATGTCTATGAGAAGGCGAGGATGAGCTGCCTCTGCTATGAGTCGCTGCGCGAGAAACTCGCCGAGCGCTTTCACGTCTCGGAAGACTTCCTGGAGATGCTCAATCCCGATGTGAAGTTCTCAGAGCTGCAGGCCGGAACGATCAACGTACCGAACGTGCGCGAACCGCTCCCGACCGATCAACCCGATGTCGCACACATCGTCATCTCCATCGCCGGGAATTCTTTCAACGCCTTCGATGCGAACGACCACCTCCTCTTTCACGGCCCGACGACGGTCGGCGCCGGCTACGACCCGTCGCCTAGCGAGACGTTGCACATCGTGAAGATCTTTCCCGATCCGAGCTTTCACTACGATCCGACGCTCTACCATGAAGTGCCTGACACCGAGCCCGACGCCCACCTCCCAGCCGGCCCGAACTCTCCGGTCGGCGTCGTGTGGATGGCGCTCAGCAAGGCGCATTACGGGATCCACGGAACGGCAGATCCCGATTCGATCGGCTACGCGTCATCGCACGGCTGCGTGCGATTGACGAACTGGGATGCGCTGGAGATCGAACATCGCGTCAGTGAAGGTGTGCGCGTTTCGTTCGTCGATTCTCGTGCGAAGGGGCTGCCGGAAGTGGCGAGGAAGGACTGAAGCAGGTCGTAGGTCGTAGGTCGTGGGTCGTGGGGGCCTTTGGGCGATAAGGCCCCCGCGACCTGCGACCCACGACCGACGACCTTCTACGCGACCGCATCTCTCAGCATCTCCGTCGACACACCTGGCGCTTTCAAATTGCCGAGAAGCGTCAGCGACAGCGAATCGGGATCGACGATCGTCTTCGCCACCTGCTGAATGTTGTCGAGCGTGACCGCGTCGATCTGCTCGATGATCTCATCGGCCGTGAACTGGCGGCCGAAGTAATACTCCTGCCTCGCAATTCCGGACATCCTGCTCACCGTCGATTCGAGCGAAAGCAGGATCGAGCCCTTCAGGTGGAGCTTCGCCGCGGCGAGCTCCGCGGGCGTCGCCCCCTGCTGTTTGATCTTGCGCATCTCCTCGAGCGTGACGGCGAGCACACGCTTGAGATTCTTCGGCGCGCACGCTGCGTATACGGCCTCGTAGCCGCCGTGAAGATATCCGTTGTGATACGACAGCACGCTGTACACGAGACCTAACTGCTCGCGGATGCGCTGAAACAATCGCGACGACATGCCGCCGCCGAGGATCGTGTTGAACAGCGCGGCGGCGTAACGCTCGTTTCGCTGCTGCGGATACCCGCGCGAACCGAGACAGAGGTGCACCTGCTCGAGCTCGCGCTTCTCGCGGAGAATGACGTGTTGCTTCGGCGAGGGCGTGCTCCACTCGCGCCGCATCGGCTTCCGCGTATCGACAGGGAAGCTTCGCTCCAGGAACGGGAGAATCTGCTCCATGCGGACATTTCCCGACGCGCAGAAGATCAGATTCGTGGCGTGAAATGTCTCGGAGTAGTGCGCCACGATCTGTTCGCGCGCCAGCCGGTTCACCGTATCCTCGGTGCCCAGAATCGGACGGCCCAGCGGATGATCGGGCCAGAACGAGGTCACGAAGATCTCATGCACGAGATCGTCCGGCGTGTCCTCGACCATCTTGATCTCTTCGAGGATGACGCTCCGCTCCATCTCGATGTCTTCATCGGAGAAGCGCGGAGCGATGACGATCTCGGTCAGAAGATCGAGCGCCAGGTCGACCTGCTCGTCGAGGACGTGCGCATAGAACGAGGTGTACTCCTTGCCGGTGAAGGCATCGACATCGCCGCCGAGGATGTCGATGACTTGCGCGATCTCGGCGGTGGAGCGCCGCTGCGTCCCCTTGAATACGAGATGCTCGAGGAAGTGCGACGCACCACCATGCTCCTCCGACTCCACGGCCGAACCGCTGCGCAGGTAGTAGCCGAGAGACACCGAGCGGACGTACGGCAGGGTCTCCACCAGCACCATGAGGCCGGACGGAAGCACATGCCGTGCGACAGGTGACGAACGACGCATTCGTGACGATTGTAGACGCGTTACTTGAGCGTCAGCGCGTATTGGCGCTGGTTGATCTCGTTTTGGAGATCGATTGCCGTATAGCGCCACTGCTCGTAAGCGTCGACTCCATTGACGATCAGATAGCTCGTCCCCGTCTTATTGGGACGTACGCCGGCGATCGGACCGACATAGCCGCCGGGCTGTCCCGATTGTGTTGAACTCGGAGGAGTCGGCGCGACTGGATTGCCGCCGGGCTGCGGCGTACCAGCACTCGGCGGAACGGGAATCCAATCGACCTTGCCGGTGAGCGGATCGAGGAATTCTCCCGTGCCACGGATCACGCGTGGATTGCGAGCCTGCTTCAATTGATCGAGGCTCGTTGGATAGGCGTGCGCGGGATTGTTCTTGGCATACTGGAAATTGCGGATCGCCCGCGCGTACTGCTTCATGGCGTAAAGCGTCTGCTGATCGCGTTCGCGCGCGACGGCGATCGACCACTGCCGCGGAACCGTGTAGGCGATCGTGATGGAGATGATCGTCAGAAGAACGATCAGACCGGCCAGCGTGAAGCCGGCTTCGCTAGAGTTCCGTGTACGGGACATTATCGAGAGTGGTTCCGGGAGCCTTGCTCTTCACATCGTCGACGCCGGGGGCAACGGGATTTCCCGACGCGTCCGTGTTCTCAGGCGCGTCGGGGTCGGGCGTTTCCATGATCACTTCCCAATCGGCGGTGTTCGTGATCGGATCGGTCGGGATCTTCTTCAGATACTTCGGTACCAGCTCATTCAGATCGGCGGGATTGCGCTGCTTGTCGGCGTAGAAGTTGTCGATCGCCTCGCGCATGTCGTGCAGATCTTTCTTGAGCGCGGCCTCGCGCGCTTTGCGCTGCGCGTGCTTGACGTTCACGACGGCGATGCCGGCGAGGATGCCGATGATCGTGACGACGACCATCAGCTCGATCAATGTGAAGCCGCGCTGGCCGCGGCGAGTGCGTTTCACCATTCGTTGTACCTGGTCTTGCCGTCGAGCGATAACGCCTTCGACGTCGAATGCACTTCGAAGACATTGTTGCCGTCGCTCGACTGCGTGTCGGGATCATCGGTCGTCGAGAGCGTGATCCATTCTTTCTTGCCTGTGATCGGATCGATGAGATCGCGCTCACGAAGGAAACGAACGGTTTTGCCATCGGCGAGCTTGATCCCCTTCATCAGCTCGTCCAGATCCTTCGGATATCCCTCGGAGCCCAGAGCGGCCATCTGCGCCGGTTTGATCGTCGGCGGTGCTTGTGGATTCGCGGCAAGTCCCATCACATCGTGGTAGCGATCGATCGCCTCCGTGATCTTCCGGAGGTGAGCTCGGAGCTCGATCTCCTTCTGCCGGCGCAGCCCGAAGCGCGCGACAGGAACCGTCGTGGCCGCGAGGATGCCGATGATCGCGATCACTGTGATCAGCTCCGCGATCGTGAAACCCGCCTGTGAACGACGCCGGCACATGACCTACTGGACCCGTGCTCTTCCGCCCGAGATTGCTCCCATTACTAGCTGCCCCTTGTCATTCTTCAGCTCCGGCGCGTCGAGGACGAGCGCGGCGTCGCCCGTGAGAATGCCTTGCAAACGGAGGATGAGGACTTCTCCGCCGCTGCGGAATCCGAGCGGCTTGCCATCCGAGGAGACGATCTTCACGACACCGCCATAGCCGTCGATCGTCACGACGGGCGGCGTCTTCGGATCGATGCTCATCGCCGGTCCGAACATCACCTCTTCGACACGCAGCGCGTGCGGGTCATAGCGGAACGACATCCTGTCGGTCGACAGACCCTCGAGGTCCATGCCCACGACTGTCCACATCTTCTCTTCTCCCGCTTTCATCGACAGCGTCGAGGGCTGCGGAGACATCCGCGGAGACAGTCGCAGCGCGGCGTCGTCGGAGATCGCCGATTCCGATGAAGCGGTGACCTTCGACGGCGATGAGTCGGATCCATCGGCCTGCGGCGATTGCGGCTTCTTCGGCTTCTGGAATGGATCGGTCGGCGCTGTTCCTGGCGGTGGCGCGAAGCCGGGCTGCGGCTGTCCCGCCGCCGGCACGTTGCCCTGCTGATCAATCACAGCCGGCACGAGCGTACGCTGCGTGTATTGGGCACGGTTCGGATTCGTGAACGGATCGATGGACGTCTGGGACTCGATGCGCGGCGACACTCCGCGGAACGTCAGATTGTTCGTCGTCCCCACCCACATCGGCGCCAGATCGTCTTCGGTGATGTCGGGGATGCGGATGATGTGCGGCGTCATCGTGAGCACGAGATCGGTGCGCGTCTCACCCTGGTGCTGGCGGCTGAAGAGGCGGCCGATGAATGGGATATCGCCGAGGAACGGAGTCTTGGCCGTGCTCTCCTCTTTGTTGCTCTGAATGAGCCCGGCCAGGAAGTTCGTCTCTCCATCCTTCAGGCGGATCGTCGACTCGATCGTGCGCGTCGCAAAGGTCGGCTGCGGCGCCTGGTTAGGCACTTCGACCGGTGGACCCTGATTCGAGACTTCGACGGTGAGCTTGAGCGTCACTTCGCGGTTGTGGTGTACGCGCGGCTCCATCGACACTTTGATGCCGACGTCCTGATACTGATACGAAACGACAGGCTGATACGGAGACGTGCCGCTGCTGATCGCGGTGAACGTCGATACCGGGACCGGGATGCGCTGACCGATATGCAGCGTCGCTTTCTCTCCTTCGGAGATGCGCAGCTCGGGATTCGCGAGAAGCTCGCTGTTGCCGAGATTCTTGATCAGGGTGTAGGTCACCGAAGGGATCGAGAACGTGAACGAACCGTTGCCCAATGAGCGGAGCTGGTCGAGCGTCACCTGCGTTCCACCCGTGAGCGGAACATTCTTGCCGTCGACGGTGATATTGGGAATGACCGAGCCTGCGCTCGACGCCGCGGGACCTTGAATGGCGATGCCGATGTCGCGCAGTTTGTTGATATCGAGCTGCACGAGCTCGACCGCGACAACGACTTCCGCTTTGGCCTTGTCGTTCGCTTCGATGATCTTTTCGGCAATGCGCACCTTGTCGGCGGTATCGCGGATCGTGATGGCGTTGAGCGCTTTGAGCGGGAAGACGTTGCGCGCCTCGATCATCGTGCGCACGACGTTGGTGACCTGCTCGGCATCGCCGTTGGACAGATAGAACGTGCGGATGACGAGATCCTCGTAGTCGCGCCGGGCCTGCGGATTGTCGGGGACGATGATGATCGTCTTCTCGTCGAGCACCTTGTAGAAGTGATTGGCGGCCTGCATCACGCGCTCGAGCGCCTGCTGCGCGGTGACATCGCGCAGCTCGATAGCGATGCGATCGTCCTTCACAGCCTGATCGAAGAGGATGTTGATCCCGAAGGCGTTGCCGAGGGCGCGGTAGATGTCTTTGACGGGGGTCTCGCGCGGGAAGGAGAGCGAGATCGGCTCATTCGACGCCGGATTGAGCTGCGGCTGCTGAGCCTTCGTGATGTTGCTCTTCGATGCGCGCTTCTTGATGTCATCGATCGTGCTGCCTTCAGTGGCCGCGCGCGCGGCGTCCTGCAGAAATTGAATCGTCTTGCCCATCTCGACGGCGGCGTATTGGTTCGTCGGATCGAGTTTGACCGTGAGCTGAAGCTCCGTCGCCGCGATCTGCATCAAGCGCAACTGCTCAGGGCCCGAAGAGGAAACCGCGGCGGTGCGGAGGCTTTTGCCCTTTTCGAAATGCTCGCGCGCGGCTTCGCGGCGCGCGCGCTCGAGAGCGAGACGGTAACGCGAGTTATCGGGATCGATCTGCAGCGCTTTCTCGTACTGCTCGATCGCTGTGTCCCACTGCTTGCTCTGTTCGGCCGTGCGCGCACGCTCATAAGCCGTGAAGCTCGCGCA
>DASXRT010000027.1:0-8114 GCA_036506455.1 Thermoanaerobaculia bacterium | reverse complement strand
CTTGTAGAGAAGCCACACAGTGACGAATCCCACCACGATGAACACCGCTGCCCACACGTCGCGCAGCGGATCGCCAAACACGGTCGGGTAATGGTTGCTGACCATGAAGAAGAGCAGCGGCACGGACATGTACGTGTTATGCCGCGAGCGCAGTCCGGCGATCTTCACTTCCGGCGAGTCGGCGGCGAGTGGCGAGCCTTCCTTCGTCGCGGTGATGATCTTCTTCTGGTTCGGCCAGATCACCATCCAGACGTTCAGCGCCATGATCGTGCCGAACGTCGCGCCGGCATGGACGTACAGCGATCGCCCTCCGAACTTGCCGACGCACTCCAGGAAGGCCCACACGCCGGCGAAGAGCACAAGGCAGATCGCGGCTCCAAGGACCTTGTTGGCCAGGGCCTTCATGATCGCGTTGTAGACCACGAACCCGATCGCCAGAGCGATGAGCACGATCGCCAGCCACAACCAGGTGTCCGTGCGATTCGTGTCCTCGAAAACGATCTTGCCGTGATAGTAGATCAGCCCGGCCAGCAGAATGCCGGTGAACCACGTCCACGCCGCGCCCCAGCGAAACCAGTACAGTGCGCGCGGCATGAGCTCGGGATTCACCGCCCGCTTCGTCGGGCCGTCGATCTTTCCCTGAAAGGGTCCGTTGACCCAGTTGAAGAAATAGAGGTGGCCGATCCAGATCACGCCTGCCACGACGTGCGCCCACCGCAGAAAAAGTTGGAGGAAGGTATTGAGGGTTTCGTTCATTCCGATGTTCTCCTCAATTGATTTGTTCGGGCAGCCAGCCGCGGATTATAAGACCATGCGATGACTGGTGAGTTCAGCGGGAAAGTCGTCGTGGTGACCGGCGCATCGAGCGGCATCGGCCGCGCGACGGCAGAGTCGTTCGCTGAAGACGGCGCGCGGGTCGCCATTTTCGCCCGCTCCCGCGAGAAACTGAACACAATCGCCGGCAAGCGCATGCTCGCCGTCAGTGGCGACGCCGCGCGCGAGCTGGACATCGAGCGCCTCTTCGCCGAATGTGAATCGCGCTTCGGCCCCTGCGAGATCCTCATCAACTGCGCCGGCATGATCGATCCGGAGCGGCTCGTGCGGACAACGATCCGCCGATGGGACCGGATGTTTGCCGTCAACGTGCGCTCGATGTTTTTGACCTGCCGTCGCGCGCTCCCATCGATGATCGATCAGCGCTCCGGCGCGATCATCAACGTCTCCTCGATCTCCGGCGTGCCGGGGCCGGAAAAGTTTCCTGGCTACGTCTCGTACTGTGCCAGCAAAGCAGCGGTCATCGGATTCACCGAAGCGTTGGCAGTCGAAGTGAAAGAGGCGGGGATTCGAGTGAATTGCGTCAGCCCAGGTTCAGTCGACACGCCGATGTGGGCAGAGGCGAGCGGCGGTGCACCCGCGGACATGACGCCGCAGGAAGTGGCGAAGACGATCCTCTTTCTCGCCTCGGCCGACTCGCGGCCGATCAACGGGCAGAACGTGCATGTCTACAGCTCCTGATCTCTCGACGCTGCGTCCGACGTGGGTCGACATCGATGGCGATGCCTTCTCGCGCAACATCGATGCGGTCATAAGGCGTCTGCCCGAAGGTTCGCAGCTCATCGCTGTAATGAAAGCGAACGCGTACGGCCACGGCGCGGTGGAGCTCGCGAAGCGGTGCAGGCCCGACCGCGTCGCGATGATCGCCGTGATCATGCTCGAGGAAGCGCTCGAGCTTCGTCGCGCCGGCATCACGCTGCCCGTCCTCATCCTGGGACCGCTCACACCGACCCAGGTGGCGATCGCCGCGGACAACAATTTCGTGATCGGTGTGCCCGGTCCCGAGGAGCTTCAGGCGATCGCGAATCTGAATCGCGAAGTGCACATCCATCTCAAGCTCGACTCGGGCATGGGACGGATGGGGATCACCGAAGCGGAGCTGCCGCACGCGATCGAGATCCTGAGATCGAGTGAGCGGATCAAGCTCGATGCGCTTTATACGCATTTCGCAAACGCCAGCGATCCTGACGATCATTACACCGAGCAACAGACGGCGAACTTCGATCGGCTGGTCACGGTGCTGCGCGATGCCGGTGTCACGGCGCCGCGGCATCACCGCGCCAATAGCGCGGCGACGATGCGCGGCCTCGTTCGGCCCGGCGAGTACGTCCGCGTCGGGCTGTTCCTCTACGGCGCAGACCCGCTCGACGGCGGCGGATCGAGACTGGAACCGGTCATGCGCTGGCGCACCGAGGTCGCCCGAATCAAGACGTTGCCGGCGGGACATCCGGTCGGTTACGGCGAGACGTTCCACACGGTGATTCCGAGTCGCGTCGCCACGTTGCCGGTCGGTTACGCGGACGGATACAGCCGCCTGTTGTCGAATCTCGGGGAAGTCCTCGTGCGGGGGCGCCGGGCCCGCGTCGTCGGCCGCGTTTCGATGGATCTCGTCACGATCGATGTCACTGCGATTCCCGGAGTGACGATCGGCGATGAGGTCGTCCTTCTCGGTGACACGATCACGGCCGAAGAGATCGCGGCGAAGATCGGTACAATCTCTCACGAGGTTTTCTGCAGCGTCAGCACGCGCGTTCCGCGCGTGGTTCGCGACGGCACGTCGCTCATCATCCGATCCCGCTTCGCATGAATCGCTTCTTCGATCGCATCGGCCGCGTTTTCCTCCGTCTCTTCGAGCAGACGGGACTGTGGTTCCGCATGCTATGGCGAACGACGACTTGGGCCATCCGCCCGCCTTTCGAATTTCATGAATGGTTCCGTCAGATGGTCCGCGTCGGCGTCGATTCGATCCCGGTCGTTTTTCTCACGGCGATGTTCACCGGCATGGTTCTCGCGCTGCAGACATACAACGGCTTTCAACGCGTGCATGCGGAGAACTTCGTCGGCAGCGTGGTCGCTCTGGCCATGCTCCGCGAGCTCTCGCCCGTGCTCGTCGGTCTGATGGTGACGGGACGGGTGGGCTCGTCGATGGCGGCGGAGATCGGAACGATGCGCGTCACCGAGCAGATCGATGCGCTGAAAGCGCTGGCGACGGAGCCGGTGCATTATCTCTTCGTGCCCCGCGTCATCGCCGGCATCCTCATGCTCCCTCTCCTCGTCATCCTCGGCGATGCTCTCGGCATCGGCGGCGGTTACCTCGTCGGCGTGAAGCTGATGCGCGCGAATCCGGTCATCTACGAGCAGAACACATATCAGTTCCTGCAGATGAAGGACATCTGGAGCGGCGTGATCAAGGCGGCCGTCTTCGGTCTGATCCTGACGCTCACCGGCTGCGTACGCGGCTACTACACGAGCGGCGGAGCCGAAGGTGTGGGCCGTGCGACGACGAACGCGGTGGTGAGCGCATCACTCATCATTCTGCTCAGCGACTTTTTTCTGACGAAGCTTCTCTTCTGATATGAAAGAAGATCCCACCATCTCGCTGCAGCACCTCTACAAGGCCTTCAACGGCAAGGAAGTGCTGCGCGATCTCTCGATCGAGGTCGAGAAGGGTGAGTCGGTCGTGATCGTCGGCGGATCGGGGACCGGAAAGAGCGTGACGCTCAAGCACATCATCGGCCTCATCCAACCCGATGACGGGCACGTGTATGTCGACGGCCAGGACCTCTGCTGCATGAAGCCGGTGGAGCTGAATCGCTTCCGGCAGCGCTTCGGGATGGCTTTTCAGGAGGGTGCACTCTTCGACTCGATGTCGGTATTCGAGAACATCGCCTTTCCGCTGCGGCGGCACACGGACATGAACGAGGCTGAGATTCGCAGACGCGTCGAGGAATGTCTCGAGCAGGTCCACCTGCATGGTGTCGAGGACAAACGTCCTTCGGAGTTGTCGGGCGGGATGAGGCGTCGCGTCGGCTTCGCGCGGGCGATCTCGCTGCAGCCGGCGATCCTGCTCTTCGACGAACCGACCACGGGTCTTGATCCTGTCATCAGTGACATCATCGCCGACCTGATCCTGGAGATGGATACGACGCTGAATACGACCACCGTGACGATCACTCACGACATGAAGGTGGCCTTCAAGATCGCCGATCGCGTGGCCATGCTGCATCGCGGCCAGATCATCGAGCAGGGCTCGCCGGAAAAGTTTCAGGAGTCGAAGAACCCGATCGTGCGGCAGTTCATCGAGGGACGAGCGGAAGGGCCGCTGACCGAGAACGAGCCAGTAATCCAGGCCCACATTCCGAGTGCCGAAGAGCGATAGCGCATGTCTGAGAAGAATGTTTTTTCACCGTCTGACCTCATTCGCAGGATCAATCTCGATTTGTATCGTTACAACGACATCGCGGTCGAAGGGGAGGTCAGTAACTACACGAAATCGACGGCCGGTCATCATTATTTTTCGCTCAAAGATAGCAGTGCACAAATCCGTATCGTGTTATTCGCTACAAATGCGCGGTTCCTGAAGTTCCGGATCGAGAATGGTCTGCAACTCGTCGTACGCGGGCGGCTGATGATCTACGAGCAGCGCGGCGAGTTTCAGCTCAACGCCGTCGCCGTCGAGCCGGCCGGTCTCGGCGCGCTGCAGCTCGCGTTCGAGCAGTTGAAGAGGAAGCTCGCCGCAGAAGGACTGTTCGATGCCGCGCGCAAAAAGGCGATCCCGATGCTGCCGCAGCGGATCGCGGTCGTCACCAGTCCGACCGGCGCCGCCATTCGCGACATCCTGAATGTCCTAGGGCGCCGATTCGAAGGTCTGTCGCTGCAGATCTATCCGGTACGCGTGCAGGGAACCGCGGCGGCGCGCGAGATCGCCACGGCGATTCGTCACCTCTCTCGTTGGGAGCTGCACGATGTCGTTCTCATCTGCCGCGGCGGCGGATCGCTCGAAGATCTCTGGCCGTTCAACGAGGAAGTCGTCGCCCGCGCGATCGCGGCGTGCACGATTCCGACGATCTCCGGCATCGGCCACGAAACGGATCTCACGATCGCCGACCTCGTCGCCGATCTGCGCGCGCCGACGCCGTCCGCGGCTGCGGAGATCGTCGTGCGCGCCAAGAGCGAGATCTGCAATCAGGTCGACAATGCCGTGCGCCGGGTGCGCCACATCGTCGAATCGCGTGTGACCAGCCGCCGCCATCAACTGGAACGCCGCCGTCTGGCTTTGTATCGATTGCTCGAAGGACGCGGGCGAATCCTGCGACGCAAGCTGGAGCATGCCGATCAGCCCCTGGCGCTTTTTCCGCGACGCATCGAGATCGCGCGGCATCAGCTCGAAGCGATGGCCGGAAAACTCTCCGCCGTCTCGCCTCTCTCGGTTCTGTCGCGCGGCTACGCGATCGCTTTCTCCCGCGTGCGCAATCGCCGAAAACCGATCCTTGATTCCGCGGCCGTGCAGGTCGGCGATGGCATTGAAGTGCAGCTCAAGAAGGGTGCCCTGGCGTGCACCGTCGACGCCAAGACCCTCGGCATCGAGAGCGTGTGGCCGGAAGTGAAAGGTGAAGGATGAACGCAAATACGAATCGCGTCACGCCGCTGACGACGCGACACCGTTTGCGCGCGGGACGAACTCGTTTCAGCTCGTGTGCATCGGCGTTCGATAGAAGATCCTGACGATCCTCTGGGAAGAGGAACCGACCCGCTAAAACGCGCGGCGAATCGTGACTCGAAATGATCGTGCCGGCATGAGGTAGTACTGCGCGTCGCCGAATTCGCTCTCGGCAATCGCCGGCCGCTTGTCGGTCAGGTTGCGACCATCGACGCGAAGCTCTCCCCACCGGCTGCGATATCCGACACCGGCATCGATCGTCGTGTAGGACGGCGCCAGCGCGGTGTTGCGCTTGTTCAGATATCGCGAGCCGGCGTAGTTGACGATGATTGACCCGTCGATCGGCCCGGTCGTGAACGTCGTTCCAGCGCTGGCGAGATCGCGAGCCGACATCTCGAGACGCTTTCCTCGCAATTGCGTCGGAACACCATCGAAGTCCTGAACGAAATCGCGGAATCGCGCATCGTGATGGCTGTACGACGCGCGAACGCGCACGGCGTTCGTCACTCGGAGAGCGCCCTCGATCTCCGCGCCTTTGTAACGCTGCTGGCCGGCATTCCGCAGAGCAGGCTGACCATTCACTTCCTGTGCGAGCACGAGATTGTTCATGTCCATCGTGAACGCCGTGGCCTGCCAGAACAGACGATCGTCGCGATGCTTGAAGCCGATCTCGTAGCTCGCCGATGTCTCCGGCTTCAGGATCTCGTCTTCATCCTCGGGCCCGAAATCGATCACCGCCGGCTTGAACGTGTTCCGATAATCTGCGAAGACCCAGTTCGTTTCGCCGACGCGGCGGCTCACGCCCGCGAATCCGCTGCCGCGCGTGTTCGTATCGCTGGATTCGCCTTTGTGTTCACTAGTGTGATTCAGGCGCGCTCCGATGTCGACACGCCACTCCTTGGACGGCGTCCATTCCGACTGCGCATACGCCGCAACGAAGTTGCGGCGATCCTCGAGCCGGATGTCGTCCCCGATCGGCGCCAGGACATCGAGCCGATCCAGCGAATAATCGAACGTCGAGCTCACGGCGCGCGACGAGCCGCCGAGATAGTCGAGACCGGTGAGGAGGCGAAGGTTCTTGGCAGGCGTCTGGACCAGATGCGTGTCGAAGTAGACGTCGAAGACGTGACGCGACTGTCCGAAACCGGTGCCGCTGCGCTCATCGAGATCCCCGATGAATCCTCGAAGCGTGTCGACGTTGGAATGCGTCAGCGCAAGAAGCGTCGTCCACGCTCCGATCGTCAGGGCGCGGTCATACGTAGCCGTGCCATGGAACCGCGTCTCGTCCAGCTTGGCGCCGATCGGATTGACGTTCGTATCGATCGCGAAGCGAGGGCTCAGCACGCGTCCTTCCCGTGGATGCGGGCTGGCCGGATCCTGATCGAGTCGCAACGCGTCGACATCGAATCGCCAGATGCCCGCCGCCGTCTGCGTCTGACCGCGCCATGCGACATAGCCGCGATCGACGCCCGTGCGATCGGCGCGGAATCGCTCGCGATCGAGATCGACGGTCCATCCGCCGATCTGCGCCGAGGCGCCGCCGCTCCCATAACTCCCCGCGTGCATCTCGGCGAGGCGACGCGCGTCGCGGCGGTGAATCACATGAATCACGCCGGAGAACGCTGTCGCCCCGTACACGACGGGCGCGGATCCGCGCAAGACCTCGATGCGTTCCACATTCTCGAGATCGATGGCTTCAGTTTGGGAAACGAACGCGCCGCCGGATGGAACACCGTCGACGATGAGAAGAAACGCGTCCGCTTCGCGAAGGCCCCAGATCTCGGGAACGCTCGCCGCAGGCCCGCCGTCCGCGCCGCGCGCAATGGAGACGCCGCCGACGAGCGCCAGAGCGCTCTGCAGGTCGTGCGCTCCGCTGCGCTGCAGATCTTCAGCAGTGATGACCGTGATCGAGCCGGGAACCGCGAGCAGATCCTCTTCGATCTTCGTCGCCGTCACTTCGATGTATGCGGACGACTGCGCGTAAAGCACGCCGGCGCAGAAGACGGCGAACGTCGCGATGGCGGCTCTCATGCGCGGGCAAATATAGCGTGCTATAACCTCGCCATGGCCGTCCGGCGCGGCAACGAATTCGAAAAGGCTTTCAAGGAGCTGGAGACGATCGTCCAGCGCCTCGAGAGCGAGGAGTTGCCGCTCGACGAGTCGCTCCGCCTCTTCGAGCAAGGCATCAACCTCTCGCGCTTCTGTCACCAGCGACTGGAGGAGGTCGAGAAGAAGATCGAGCTGATTCTCGCCGACGCCAAAGGGCAACCGCGCACCGAGCCGTTCGAGATCGACGAGGATCTCGAGGAAGCGGAAGCCGAAGACGTCGAGTCATGAGTCTGGACGAGTACCTGCGGGATCGGCGCGCGCTCATCGAACAAACGCTCGAGCGCATGCTGCCTCCGCCGGAAACCGAGCCGCCGATCATCCACGAGGCGATGCGCTACGCGGTCCTGGGCGGCGGAAAACGAATCCGGCCGATCCTCGCCATCGCCGCGGCCGAAGCGTGCGGCGGGATCATTGAGCCGCTGCTCGTTCCGTTCGCCGCGCTCGAATTGATTCACACGTACTCGCTCGTTCACGACGATCTGCCCGCGCTCGATGACGACGATCTGCGCCG
>DASXRT010000026.1:0-36363 GCA_036506455.1 Thermoanaerobaculia bacterium | reverse complement strand
TCGGCAGATTCAAGACTTCGCGCGAACGAATCCGTACGTCAACACCAGCCTCACCGGCGAAGGAACGTTCATGTTCATCGCCGGCCGCAACAACCGCTACAACACGATTCAGATCGACGGGGCGGTGAACAACGACCTGTTCGGACTGTCGTCGTCAGGCACGCCGGGCGGCGGCTCGGGCACGCAGCCGATCTCGCTCGATGCGATCCAACAGCTCCAGGTCGTCGTCTCGCCGTATGACGTCCGCCAGAGCGGCTTCACCGGCGGTGGCGTCAACGCCGTCACGCGTTCTGGAACGAACAACCTCGAGGGATCGGTGTTCGGAACGAAGCGCGATCCGTCGTTCGTTGGCAAAGGTCCGTTCAACACGAAGGTCTCGGAGTTCGATCAGACGCAGTATGGCGGCCGCGTCGGCGGACCCATCATGCGCGACCGGCTGTTCTACTTCATCAGCGGTGAGTCGAACAAGAGAAACGATCCGAACGACACGTCCGCGGATCCCAACGCAGGCACCGGCACCACGTACAACAACGTGAACCCGAATGCGGCGGAAGTCGCCGCGTTCCTGAAGAGCAAGTACAACTTCGATCCGGGGTCACTGGGAGACCTCGTCTTCCAGACGAAAAACGACCTTCTGTTCGGCCGCCTCGATGCGAATCTCGGCACCGCGCACAACCTGACGCTTCGCCACAACTACGTCAAGGGCACAAACGACAATCCTCCGTCGAGCTACAGCCGCACCACGACGCGGTTCTATTTCCCGACGAACATCTACCGCTTCCCGAGCAAGACCAATTCGACGGTCGCGCAGCTCAACAGCGTCTTCAACGCGAACAGCTACAACGAAGGGCGCATCAATTTCACGACCGTGCGCGAGCACCGCGAGACGCCGGTCATTTTCCCGACGATCGAGCTCGGTCCGGGCGGCGAGCGCAGCGGAACTTTACAGACCGGCATGGAGCGATTCTCGGGTGCGAACGCCCTGAATCAGGACATCGTCGAGCTTACGGACGACTTCACGTTCATCCGCGGCGCTCACACGATGATCATCGGCACCCACAACGAGCTGTTCAAGTTCGCGAACACATTCATCCAGGATGTCTACGGCTACTACCACTTCGCGAATTTCGCGGCGCTGCAGGCCGGGACGCCCGACATCTACCGCGTCGGCTTCGCAACCGGAGACGATCCGAAGCGCCCGACCTCGTTCAAGGCGGGCCAGTACAGCCTGTATGCAAACGATCAATGGCGCCTGCAGCACGGCCTGACGTTGACTTTTGGCCTCCGCGCCGACAAGCCGGTCTTCAACACGAAACCTTCATTCAACCCGGCCGTTGAGAGTGGCATCGGCTACCGCACGTCAGCCGTGCCGAGTGAATCGATCACGCTCGAGCCGCGCGTCGGCTTCAACTGGGACATCAACGCGGCGGGCAAGCAGCAACTGCGCGGCGGCATCGGCGTGTTCCAGGGACGAACGCCGTTCGTCTGGATCTCGAACAACTACGGCAACACGGGAATCGAACAGGTTCTCAAGGGATGCACGACAGCGGCATGCATGCCGGCATTCAATCCCGATCCAAACACTCAGTCGCGCCTGGCGAATGTGGCGGGCGCCGTTCAGGATGTCGCCCTCTCCGATCCGGACTTCAAGTTCCCGCGCGTTCTTCGCTCGACTCTCGGGTATGACCGGGAGCTCTTCTTCGGCATTCGCGCGACGGTCGAGGCGCTCTGGTCGAAGACGATGGAAGACGTGTACTACTACAACGTCAACAAGCGTGCGACCGGCACGAGCGCGCTCGACGGCCGGCCGACGTATGGATCGATCAGCACGGGATTCGGCAACGCATATCTGCTCTCGAATACAGAGAAGGGCAGCGACCTGACCGAGTCGCTCCAGCTCAACAAGGCGATCGGCAACCTCAGCCTCACCGCGTCTTATGCGCATCAGAAGGCACGCTCGGTCGGCGACCCGACGTCGAGCACCGCGGGCTCGCAGTGGCAGTTCGGCTATCTCACAACCGGCGACATCTTCACGCAGGTCCTCTCGACTTCGACGTTCCAGGTCGAGCACCGCTTGAACACCGCCGTGACGTACAACTTCGCGACCGGTCCGTTCACGCATTCGCTTGGCGCGTTCTATGTCGCGCAGTCCGGCCAGCCGTACACGCTGCTGATGGGCGGCGATGCGAACCGAGATGGTTCGAGCAACAACGATCTGCTCTACCTCCCCGGCCCGAGCAACATGATTCTCTGCCCGTCGAATGCGACTGCGCCGACAGCGACGGCTCCGTGCGGCTCGGGACGGAACCCGATCGACATCTCGGCGTTGACGACGTTCCTGTCATCGGTGGGCATCGATCCAAACGCGACGGGCAACCTCGAGCGCAACTCGCTCCGCCAGCCGTGGACGCGCAGACTCGATGTGCACTACGGCCTTGGACTGCCGCAGATCGCAGGCGTGCGCGTTAACGTTGAAGCCGACATTCTGAATCTGCTCAACCTGTTCGACAACGAAAGCGGCGTGCAGCGCTTCGTCTCGAACAACACGTACATGCCGGTGACGTATCAGGGTCAGGATCCGACGACTGGCAAGCCGGTCTACCGCGAAGCGGCGGCCGGACGCCTCACGGCGGGTAATCAGTTCTCGACAGCGAACACCGCATCGCGGTGGCAGGGACGCCTCGGATTACGCATCAACTTCTGATTCAGTCAGGGAAACGAAGGCCACCGCTCGCGGTGGCCTTCGTGTTTCTGCTCTCCTGCGCCACCCGGCCTCCGCAGCAGCCGTGCAATGCCGGTCTCGCTCTGGTCAACGCGGCGGCGTGGGTGCAATCGGCGGCGGAGTACCGCGCGTCGGCGATGCAGACGTATGCGGAAGCGCGGCGAGCACTCGACGCCGCGCTCGCAATTCCGGACGGCAAACCGGCGGCAGTGATCCTCGATCTTGACGAGACTTCGCTCGACAACACCCCTTTCGAAGCGCGCATGGTCCATTCGCGAAAAACATATGACGCTGATGCGTGGAAGCAGTGGGTGAGCGAGTCGGCCGCAGGAGCGACGCCGGGGGCGGCAGAGTTTTTGACCTACGCGCGGTCGCGCAGTGTCACGCCCTTTTACATCACGAATCGAAAAGCGGACGAGAAGGAGGCGACGCGGCGAAATCTCGAGAAGCTCGGGTATCCGGTCACGGACGAGACTCTTTTGACGAGAGTCGACACGAGCGACAAAGGTTCTCGCCGTGAGTACGTCGCTACGCATTACCGCGTGCTCCTCCTGCTCGGCGATGACTTGAACGACTTCACCGACGCGACGGGCAAGACCCTCGAGCAGCGCGCCGCCATCACCCGCGACAATGCCGGCCTGTGGGGGACGTCGTGGTTTATCCTGCCGAATCCGATGTACGGATCATGGGAGTCGGCGATTGCCGGAAATGGAAGTGATTGCGAAAAGCTGCGGAAAAAAATCGAGGCGCTCCAGCCGTGAGACGGTGGTTAGTCGTTGGTAGCTTATGGTTGGTCGGCGCTGCATCACCAGCGACCAACGACCAACCACCAACCACGCCCTCTCTCATCGTCATCATCAGCGTCGACCAGCTTCGCTACGACTACGTAGAGCGTTTCGCCCCGTGGTTCTCGCAGGGGGGATTCAATCGCTTCATCAAGTCGGGCGCGACGTTTCCCAACACGCACTATCTGCACGCGATTACGTTCACCGGTCCGGGACACGCGACGATCGGCAGCGGCAAGAATCCCGCGGAGCACGGAATCATCGGCAACCACTGGTTCGAGCCGGAGAGCGCGGTCGACACGAAGCGATGGAATTGGTACTTCGACGATCAGACCGGATACGAGCCGCCGGTGAAGACGCCGCGCGATCCATCGCGGCCGCTCTGGTTTCAGTTCGAGCGCGGATCGCCGCGGTACTGCGTCTACGACGACAGCGTGATGGTCAGCGCCGGCACCACGACCGGCATGTCTCCGCGATCGCTGATCGGGGAAGGTCTCGGCGATCGCGTCAAGGCGAAGTATCCGGCCGCGCGCGTGATCGGGATCGCCCTGAAGGATCGCGCGGCGATTTTGATGGCCGGCCGCAACGCCGACGCCGCGTACTGGTTCGACCACAAACTTCCCGGCTTCGTCTCGTCGTCGTACTACGAGTACGACCCCAAACTGTTCGCGTTCAACACGACGGTGCGGGGCTATGTGCCGGGGTCCCACGCGTGGAATCTCTCGCCGTACATTCCGGCCGATGATCTGAAGCGCGTGACGTTCGATCCTCCCGAAGCGTGGCCGCTCAAGAACAACAAGTACGGAGGAACGTTCCCGCACCCGATCAATGACGCTCGGGCGCTCGTATACAGCCCGTATGGCAGCGACGTCGCGCTCGACTTCGCGCTGTGGACGATCGCGGCCGAATCACTCGGATCGCGATCGACAACTCCCGACGTTCTCTTCATCGGGCTGTCGTCGACGGATTACTTCGGCCACTACTACGGGCCCGATTCCATGGAAGCGGCCGACGGAGTTGTGCGACTCGATCGTTCGCTGGAGCGATTTCTCGATGCGCTCGATCGCCGTTTCGGCGATCGCCTCGTCGTCGCGCTCACTGCCGATCACGGCGTGCAGCCGACGCCGGAGATCCTCAAGCTGCGTTATCCGAATCTCGATGCCGGCCGCATCGATCTGCGGAACCCGTCCAAAGACGGGCAGCTCCTGTCCGACCTTTCACCACAGCGTCTGCAGATCGAGAAGGAGCTCGCAGCAAGGCTCGGCCTGCCATTCTCAGCGAGTGCGCCCTATTCACACGCGCTTGCGTACTTCTTCGAAGAGCCCTCGCTGTACATCAACATCGATCGTGTCCGCGAGCTGAAGCTCGATCCCGAGCGCGTAAAACGCGCGTTGCGCGACATCGTCATGGCTCTGCCCGGCGTCGATCGCGCGTACACCAATACGGAGATCGAGCGGTCTTCGAAGGTCGAGCCGATGGTCCGCCGCTCCTATATGAACGGCCGATCCGGCGATGTGTTCATCACGCTGCGCCCGAACTGGATCTGGACTTGGGGATCGAACAGCACAACGCATGGCCAGCCGGTGGAGAACGACACGCATGTCCCTCTGATGTTCTGGGGCACCGGCGTCGTCAAGGGCCGCTACGACATCGCTGCTTCGCCTCTCGATCTCGCCCGAACCCTCGGTGCGCTAGTCGGCGTTGACATCGGCGGCGTCGAAGCGCGCGTCCTGCCCTGCATCGGTGGCGCGCCGCTGCCCTCGGCGGCGATCGAAAGTGTTCTCCAGATGGCGCTCCAGCAACTCGACCCGAGCGGAAAGCAATCGCTCGTTGCCGGCGAGAAACTCTCCGGCCAGGCGCGCGGCGCCGCGGCGAAGCTGCGCACTGTCGTTACGCGATCCGATCTTCCAGTCGGTTTCATCCGAGTCGATTCCGTTGAGGTCGCCGGTGATCGCGCGACGGTGCGTCTCTGGACCGGTCCGATCCCGAAGCCGAGCCCCGGCGAGATCTCGATGGATTGCGGAACCGGACACACGTACAACTTTTCGCGCAGCGATGGCGACTGGCATCTCGATTCGATGGGAATCGTGAAGTGTTGACGTAGAATCCGATCGATGCCAGAGACGAAAGACGGAGGGTACGAACTGTCGGAAGCGTTTCTGCGCGCCATCATCCGTTGGGAAAATGCCCCCCACAATCAAAACGGCCAGGACAAAGCCTGGGTCGAGCAGCTCATGGCCAGCACACGTGATCATCATCAGCGGGCTGTGCGTGTTCGGTGAACGCCGAAGAGGCGTTTGATCGTCTGCTGCGAGCTCTGGCGCGTCGGAGTGTTCGGTACGTGATGATCGGCGTGTGGGCCGCGAATTACTACGCGCGCCACGGTGGACACGTCTTTCACACAAAAGACCGAGACCTGTTCGTTCCTCCCGATGCACCAAACCTGCTTCACGCCTGGACGGCCGCACGAGAAGCAGGATACGAACTGTGGTCCGGCGATGAGCCTCTCGGAGACCCGCTCGACCTGTGGCTGGCCGAACGAGTTGTCCCGCGGCGCGCAAATACGTCGGCCATGCACCCGACGGGTGTCGTCGCCGACTTCACACTGGAAATGAAGGGATTCGATTTCGAGAAGGTTTGGAGCGAGCGGAAAACTTTCCGCATCGGCGACGTCGAGATCCCGGTCGCGCGCCTTTCTCACATCGTCGAGTCGAAAGCGAAAGTCGACAGACCGAAGGACCGCCTGTTCCTTGCGACATGGGAAGAAGCACTGCGCGATCTGCTGAAGGACGAAGACTAAGCGACGATCGATCCGACCACGTCGTACGGATGCGCGTCCGTGATCTCGACGCGCGCAAACGCCGGCAGATCGCGCGGAAGAAGATCGATGCCGTCATTGATCAGAAGACGTCCATCGATCTCCGGCGCCTGGCCGATCAATCGTCCTTCGAGCAGATGCTCGGTCTCTTCGCAGACGCCGGTGATGATCGCGTCGAACGTCTGCCCGATCTTCGCGTCGTTGCGCGCGAAAGAGATCTTCTGCTGCAGCTCCATCAGCTTCGCGCGGCGGCGCTCGGCGGCCTTGCGCGTCGGCACGCCCGCCATCTTCGAGGCCGGCGTGAACTCTTCCGGTGAATAGACGAACGCGCCCATCTGATCGAACTGCGCCCTCTCCACGAAGTCGTACAGCTCGCCGAAATCCTTCGGCGTCTCGCCGGGATGGCCGGTGATGAACGTCGTGCGCAGCGAGATGTCGGGCACCAGCTCACGCATGCGCGTTATGATCTCGCGATATTCCTTCGGTGTGCCGGGGCGCCGCATCGTTCCGAGCACGTTCGCAGACACATGCTGCAGCGGGATGTCGCAATACGACGCGAAACGCTTCTCCGATCCCATCAGCTCGAAGAGCGACCAGTCGAGACTTCCCGGATACGCATAGAGGAAACGGATCCACTGGAAGTCGGTTTCGGCAAGCAGCGTCCTCACGAGTTGCGTCAATCCTCGCTCGATGCCGAGGTCCTGGCCGTAGCGCGTCGTGTCCTGGGCGACGAGGCAGAGCTCTTTCACATCCTGCTCCTGCAACTGCTGCGCTTCACGCACCAGTGAATCGATGGTCCGGCTGCGGAACTTGCCGCGCATCTGCGGAATCGCGCAGAACGTGCATGGATTCGAGCAACCTTCGGAGACCTTCAGATACGCATGCGCGGTTCCTTGCGTGAGGACACGCGGCAGGTCCTCGTACAAGCGCACTGACATCTTTCGTTTGACCGGTGCGGCGTCGACATCACCCGTGACGGCACCCGTGATCGCTTCGAGATGATCGAGGCCGACGAACGCATCGATCTCCGGGATCGATTGCTGGAGATCGCTGCGGTACTTCTGCACCATGCAGCCGCTGACGATCAGCCGCTGGAGACCCTTCCCCTTGCGCTCGGCCACTTCGAGGATCGTGTCGATCGACTCCTGCTTCGCCGCATCGATGAAGCCACACGTGTTCACGATGACGACATCGGCCTCATCGAGGTCGTTCGTGATCGTCACCTCGGAGTCCGCGCGCAACTGGCCGAGCATGATCTCGGCGTCCACGAGATTCTTGGGACAGCCGAGGGAGATCATGCCGACGCGGCGGACGGGCTTTTCGTGAAGGACTTCGCTCATGAAACCGAGTTAACGCAGTGACGCTGCTTGCTATTCTGAGGGAGGGAAGGATGAATTCAGCTTTGATCGGCCGCTGCCGATTGCGTTAAGCCCGACACGCGCCACATCACCCCGCCCGCCCCCTTCCCCAGCACATGTTTGCGTAGCGCGTGGTTCATGACGATCGACTCGCGCAGGATCTCGTCGTCGGCCGGCGCCGGCTCGACGAGCTCGATGCCGAGCGCGCGCGTGACCTTTTCCACAGTGCGGTTGTGATGCGCGACGATCGTGGGCGACACCGGCTTCTGCGGATTGACCTCGTGCGTGATCGCCAGCGCTTCTCCTTTGAGGATATACGTCATGGCGCCGCGCTGCCGCAGCCAGTCGAGCGCCGCGGCCAGCGTCACGAGATGCCAGTTGCGGTGACGCCGATAGACCTTGGCGATCGCTCGGTTCCGCTCTCCCGCCGGCTTGTAGACATTCGGCTGCACTTCCCAGATCAGCGCGACGTTGCGGCGGCCGTCGAACGTACCGCTGGTCTCGCCGACAGAACCGGGAAGCGTGTGCTGCTGTCCGACTGCTTTCCCGATGGCGATCGCGTCATCGAGATCCGCAGCAATCACATCGAAAGAGATCGTCTCGTCGCGTCCGCCGAAGTGTGCGTTGCGGCCCAGCATGAGAATGCCGGAGGGAATGGGCTGATCGCCGCCGATGACGCGCTCAGCGATCGATGTGGCGATGCCGAGGGGCACGGCCAGTCCGGAGGCGCGGCCCTCGGACAGGCGCGGCGACCAGAAGCTCGGCGTCGGCAGATTGTCGATCCAGCGCGGATGATTGCGAGTCAGGTATCGCTCGACGATCGCTTCGCGGATCACCAGCGTGTGTTCGGGGCGCAGCGTGGACGGCGAAGCCACGCCCTCCGACACCTCCGCAAACACCTCCAGAACCTCGGAGCCCATCGAGACGTAGAGGTCGTACAAAGTCGCCTTGGTGTCGGCAGCGATACCGAATGCGGCGAAGACCTGTTCGATGTGATCAGGGAAAGGCATTACGCCGCGATGCGCTCGCGCGCTTCGTCGAGCAATCGCTGGACATCCGCAACCGCGGTGATGTCAGCGAGTCCGAGGCGGATGTCTTTGCCGTGAGGGATGCCTTTGGAGAACCATCCGATGACCGTGCGCGCTTTATGAAGCTTCCATTTGTCGACCTGAGGCGCGCCGTCGATCTTCGCGAGATAACGCTGCATCACATCGATGCGATGCTCGACTTCGTTTCCGACGAGAGGCGCGCCGTTCACGTACGCATGAATGTCGCGGAAGATGAATGGATTGTGCAGCGCGGCGCGACCGATCATCACGCCGTCGACGCCGCTCTCTTCGAACATGCGGATCGCGTCAGCGGGCGATTTCACGTCGCCGTTGCCGAACACCGGAATGCGCAGATTCTCTTTGACGTACCTGATGTACTCCCAGTCGCTCGCGCCGGTGTAGGCCTCATTGCGCGTGCGGCCGTGAATGGCGATCGACGCGACGCCGATCTCTTCGAACCGTTTGAGCAACGGCAGGACGTTGTCGGTCTCCCACCCCTTGCGTACTTTCACCGTCACCGGGATCTTCACGCGCTTGCGGATTTTTTCCACGGTGCGCGCGGCTTTATCGAAGTCCTTGAGCATCCCTGAGCCGGCGCCGGAGTTGACGATTTTCTTCACGGGGCAACCCATGTTGATGTCGACGATGTCGACACCTTCGGCCTCGACGATCGCCGCCGCTTCGTCCATGCGCTCAGGATCGCCGCCGTAGATCTGGATCGCCACGGGCCGTTCCGATTCGCTGAACGCGAGCATCTGATGGCTGCGATCGTTCTTGCGGGTCAGACCTTCCGAAGAGATGAACTCCGACACAGCGAGCCCCACCCCACCGAGCTCCTTGATCAGCGATCGGTAGTACGTGTCCGTCACCTCGGCCATCGGCGCGAGGGCCAGGGGCGGATCGATGCGGACGGCGCCAATGTGGAACGGCTTCATCGCAGGGAGGCTAACAGAGGAAGCACGCATTCAGTTCCCGCCTTGGATTGCGGCGGCTTGCCGCCGCCTTGAAGGCGGAGGTCTATGGCCGTCTGATGACCAGCTCCCCAACATCTGAATCAAAGACCGCCGCAACGATCTTCGCGGCGATGTCCTTCGGATCCATGAACGTATCTGCTTTGGGATCGCCGTGCCAGAATGGAGTGCGCATCCCGCCCGGATAGACGGCGAGAACACGCGTTCCCTTCACTTCCGCCCGCAACGCCTCGGTGTAGCCTCGTGCACCCCACTTCGCGGCGCAGTAGACGGTCTCACCCGGTTTGCCGGTGAGCGCCGCGGTCGACATCACGTTCACGATCGTGCCCTCGCGAAGCGAAGAAAGAAACGTCTCGCAAAAGTTGATCATCGCGAGAAGATTCGAGGAGATGACCCGTTCGATCTCTTCATCGGTGTACGTGCCGGCGGGATGAAAGATACCGATCCCGGCGCAGTTGACGAGCATCTTGATGTTGCCGCGGCGCCGAGCTTCTTCGAGCGCGGCGAGCGCGGTCTCGCGTCGCGATGCATCGCCCTTGATCTCCGGGCCGCGTCGCGCCACACCGACGACCGAAAAGTCGCGCGCACGCAGAAGCGTCGCCATCTCCAATCCGAGCCCGCTGCTCGCGCCGGTGACGACGGCGACGACGGTCATCGCACGAGATGATCGATCGCCTGGGCGAGCGAATCGGCCATGAAGTCGGGCGCAGCGGCGAGGAGTCCGTCATGGTTCGGATAGGGACCGCGCACGCCGACGCACAACACTCCGGCGCCGCGCGCCATCATCACATCCTCGGCGCTGTCGCCGATGTATGCGGCTTCGTTCGTTGGCACGCGGAGCTGATCGAGACAGATCGACAACGGTTCGGGATCGGGTTTCCTCCGATGACCGTCATCGCCGCAGACGATATGAGTGAAGTGATGATCGATTTCGAGACTCGCCAGCTCGGCGAGGATGCGGCGGCGCGTCCCGCTCGTGACGATGCCGCGAATGACGTCGCATCTGGCCAGAGTTTCCAGCACCTCGCGTGCTCCGTCGATGAGCGCGGTCGTCTCCTCAGCGAAATAGTTGATCCATTTCTCATCAGCCTCGGTCCAGCGATGTTCCGGCAGGCCGACGCAGCGATAGGTGTGATGCCAGTTCGGAGAATAGGTGCGCGCGAACGTATCGCGATCGAAGGAGATGCCGAGGTCCGCGAACATGCGGACGTAGCAGCGGAAGCTCGATTCGGATGTGTCGGCGAGTGTGCCGTCCCAATCGAACAGGACCGCACGCACGCTAGAGCGAGTCATGAATCAATGATACGCAGAGTTCCTACGTAACACGACGGGGAGCGCTTCCACGCCGCGCAACGCGATGCTCCTACGCCAACGAAGCATGTTCGTGGGAACGGCGAGCCGCAGATCAGGAAACTGTTTGAACAATGCCGGCAACGCGACCTCGCCTTCCAGTCGAGCCAGAGGGGCGCCAAGACAGAAATGCGCGCCGAGGCCGAATGCGACATGCCGGTTCGGATCGCGCGCGATGTCGAATGTATCCGGATCGGGGAACTGCGACTCGTCGTGGTTGGCAGATCCAAGCGCCGCGCCGACGAGCGCGCCGCGCGGAATCGTCACCGAGCCGATCGTGATCGGCTCGAGCGCGACGCGCGGCGTCGCGAACTCCACAGGACTCATGTACCGCAGGATCTCCTCGATCGCGGATGACAGGAGATCCTGGTTCTGCTCCAGGCGTTGGCGCTGTTCAGGACGCCAAAGCAGTGCGAGCGTTCCGCTGGCGATCAGATGAACAGTCGTCTCGAAGCCGGCGACGAGGAGCAGCAGCACCATCGCCACGATTTCGGTCTCCGTAAGTTTGTCGCCCGACTCCTCCGCTTCGATCAATGCGGAAATCAAATCGTCCTGCGGGTCGGCGCGACGCCGCGCGATCAGGTCGCGAACGTAGCGCATGAGACGCCACACCGCAGGGACGGAACGGACGAAGTCTCTCAGCCTTGCGGACGACATAGCGGCCGCACCCTTTTTTGCCGACGGGCCGAATTGATCGCGCTCGTTGGTCGGTACTCCCAGCAGCGATTCGATGACCGTCATGGGAAGTGGAAACGCGTAGTCACGGATGAGATCAACCCGATCGTGCGCGGCGGCACGGTCGAGCAGTTCATCGCACCATGTCTGAATGCGATCGCGCAACCGCTCGATCAAGCGAGGCGTGAACGCTTTCTGCACGAGGGATCGCAGTCTCGTGTGATCCGGTGGATCGACGGTCAGGAGATTGCGGTAAATCGGACGGGTCGACGCCGGGAGCCACGGGAACGCATCGATGTAGTCCTTCGACAGGCGATCATCCTTCAGTATCCTGACTACATCGTCGTACCTCGTCACCACCCACACCGGCGGCAACCAGAACGCGGGGCGGGTGCGATAGACCGGAGTCTCCGCCCGCAGCCGCGCGTACCACGGATAGGGATTCGCCTTGAATGACGGGCTGTCGAGGCGTGGATGAGCGAAGGATCTCGTCGCCCGAGATCCTTCGCCTTGGCCCATCAATAGAGGATACGCACTCCCACCTGCATCTGGCGAGGCTCACCCACACCGCTCTGCACGGTGCCGTCGAAGTTGAACACGAGGTTCGTCACTTCCGGCCGGTGCAGATTCTTGCTGTTCATGACGTTGAATACATCGAGAGCCGGCTGAATCGTGTAGGTGCCGAACGTGAAGTCTTTCGACAGCCGGAAATCGAGTCCCGAGAACTGATTGTCCTTGCGGCCGAGATTACGCCGCGTCACCGAGCCGTCGGGGTTGATGCGGTCCTGCGGCGTGTTGGCATCCGCTCCCGTCCGGGTGATCGACTTTGGCTGCGCCGACCGATACGAATAGCGTACGTTCAGATCAAGGCCGTACGGCGCGTTATAGAGCAGCCAGCTATTGAGGCGATGCCGCTGGTCGCGATCCGAGTATCCGTACTCCGCCTCGAGGTCCGTGACTTTCGCGTAGCGGAACGTGAATGGATCCCGCTCGTTGTCGTCGTCGGACTTGTCCTTCGAGTACGTGTAGTAGACCTGGAACTGAACGTGTTGTGACGGCCGCTTCGTCAATCCGAGCGTCACACCGTGGTACAGGCTGCGAGCGCTCGACTCGACGGTCGTCAGCGTGTTGATGCCGTTCGCGCCGCCGGGCGCGAGGCCCGTGCTCCACGGCGATCCGAGAAGCGGGTCGTTCCGGTTGATGAAACGCGTGATGTGCTCGCCCTTCGCGTAGTTGTATTTCACGAGGACCGCGTAATTCGTAATGACTTCCTGCTCCCACGACACGCTCGCCGACTTCGTTCGCGGATTCTTGAAGTGTCGATCGAAGACGAACACATCGGGGAGGAACGGAGCTCCGATCTGCGACTGCGGAATGAGGTTGGGGTACGCGGGCACCGGTCCGAGAATGCCGGTGAGCGCGCTGTTGCGGAAGAGCGTCTGTCCTCGGCTGCCGTTCGTCGATCGCGATGAGGCCAGCGTCAGTCCCGGCACGCGCCCGTAGAAGATGCCCGCATTGGCCCGGAATACTTTGCGTCCATCGCCGCCGGGGCTGAATGTCATGCCGAGGCGCGGCTGCCACATCCCGTGATCGGAAGGAATCTTGCCGTTCGAAGGAAACTCCTGGCCCTTGGATGTCTTCCCGATGAAGGGCGCGTAGAACACCTGATCGGCCGGCGTGATCGGATCGGGCTCGATCTCCGCCTCCCACCGCAGTCCATATTGAAGATTCAGGTTTGGCGAGACCTGCCACGCATCCTGGATGAACACAGCCGGCTCGGTCTGCGGAATGCTCTGCGTTCCCGCTTCTTCGACGCTGATGTTGCCGACGCCGGCCTGCTGCAGGTAGAGCAGAACAGGGCCGACGACTGACGCCGTCCCTGCGCACTTGCCGGTCTCCGACGATGTGCCGTCGGAGCAATGGACGAAGTTCGGGTTGCGCAGATAGTTGAGGAAGCCGTCAGTGGAGTCGAAGATGTAGCGGCCGTTGGCAAATCCGAGGAACGTCTGCACCGATTCCACGCGGTTGTATTCGCCGCCCACTTTGAACGAGTGTGCGCCGCGGATATAGGACACGTTGTCGTTCACTTGCCTGCGCGTGTCGTAGTACTTGACGGGAATGAAGAATGGCTCACCGAAGCGGTAGCTATGAACGAAGTCGAAGGCAGTGTCGGGAAGCGGCCGGCTCTGTCCGGTGATATTCGGCCCGTTGTAAGGACGCGGCCTGTCCTCTTTTGCCCACTGGAAACGGAGTTCGTTGAGCAGATTGCTGGCAAACGTCGACACCAGTGCGCCGGTGATCGCATTCGAATCATCTTTCTCGATCGCATTGGCGCTGCGGCCCCAGGAATCGACGTCGAACGTCCCGTTCTTCTGCTCGGACCACGTGTAGTTGTAGCGCAGCGTGGCGACATTCTTCGCGCTGGCGTTCCAATCCAATTTCGCGAGCAGAACGCGGGCGTCATTGGTGCGCTGGATGTCGAGGTTCTCACCGGGGCTGCCGAGGCCCGCGAATGCGGCGACGACGCGCGGCTCGATGCGATTCGGATCCTGCTGCTTCGTCTGGCTCGCCTTCTGGAAGTCGGCCGCGGCGAAGTAGAAGAGCCGGTCGGGCACGAACGGTCCACCGAGCGTGAAGCCGGTCTGGTACTGATGCGCAGGAAACTTCGGCGCTTCGGTGCCGTTGGGATTCTTCGGATTCGAGCTGAGGCTGTCGTTCTTGAACACGAAATGGGCGGTGCCTTTCAGATCGTTGGTCCCCGACTTCGTGATGACATTGACGAAGCCGGATGTCGATCGTCCGAACTCCGCGTTGGCGCCGTCGGCGATGACCACCATCTCCTTGACGGCGTCGAGGTTGAACGTGAATGCGGGTCGCTGTCCGCCGCGCTGCTCGCCGAAGAACGGATTGTTGAAGTCCGCCCCGTCGACGGAGATGTTGTTCGTGATTCCCTTCTGGCCGTTGATCGACAGCTCGTCGCCGTCGGGTCCCTGCACGATCGTCACGCCTGGCGTGAGCTTCGTATAGTCGAGGAAGTTGCGGCCGTTGTTCGGAAGGCCTTCGACCGATTTCTGATCGATGCGCGTCGAGCCTTCCGTGCGCGCCGTCTCGATCAGCGGCGCGGCAGCAGTGACGACGATCTGCTCCGACATCGCCGCCTGCTTCAGCGTCATGTTCGCGGCGAGCGTCTGACCGACAGCCAGCTCGAGGCCGCGCACGATGGAAGTCGAAAAGCCTTCCAGCGTCGCCGTCACCTCGTACTTACCGAGGGGCAGCAGCAATCCTCGGAATCGGCCGGCGGAATCGGTGATGACCGTTTGTGAATAGTTGGTCTCGGTGTTGTGCAGCGTTACCGTGACGCCGGGAAGCGCGGCGCCGGTCGCGTCGGTGACCACGCCTTCGATGACGCCGGTGGTTGCTTGTGACTGCGCGAAAAGGGCGGTGGGGAGAAGAACGATGAGGAGGACGAGGGTCCAACGACGCATGACGTCTCCTTTCGGGGGCCGGATGAAGCGGTTTTGGACGATCGCCGGGAGGATATGCCCGTGACGGAAGTGCGTCAACTCGCGGCAAACATCCGCACCGCGGTATGGGTTAGGCGGGGCGGCAGACGAAGAAGAACTTCACGCCAGCCGCCTCGAGCGTCTCGGCCTCGTTGTAGGGATCGAAGTCGATGACCTCGACCGGCGCGAGCTCGGCCTCGCCGAGCGCTTCGACGATCTCGCGCTCGCTGTAGGCACGCTGCTCATGCGTTTCCCGGATGTTCACGCGACGCCCGGACTGGCTGCACCATCCGGTAACGAGCGCGCGGCCGATTCCGTCGCGGCGGCGAAACGACGTCGCGATCTCGAGGTGATAGCCCTCGCCGCTCGACACATACGGCTCTTTCATTCCCCAGATCTCCGGGTAGATGTCGGGATGGTTCATGTCGAAGAAGAAGAGCGAGTCGTGCGACATCACTCTGCGAACGGCGCGGAAGGCGGCCACGAGATCGGCGCGGCTCTTCAGATGGTTGAGGCTGTCGTACAGGCAGGTGATCCGCGCGAACGTGCCGCGCAGAGGTAGCGCGCGGATGTCGCCGGCCACGAGTCTGCGCGCCCGCTCGCGCGCCACGCTCAGCATCGTCACGGAAGCGTCGACACCGACCGACATCCATCCTTTCGAAGCGAAGAACTCCATCGTCAGCGCCGTACCGCAGGCGATGTCGAGGTGCGTGTTCATATGCGCGGGATATCGACTGATCAGCGCGCTGAGCACGCGCCGCGCGGAGCGGAAGAAGCGTTCGCCGAGGGCTCTGTCGTAGGCGTACGCGAAGGCGCCATACGCCGACTCAGCCTTCAAATTCCTCGTCCCAGCGATAGAACCCCTCACCCGTCTTCTTGCCCAACTTACCCCTGGCCACCATTTCTCGCAGCAACGCCGGCGGCTCGAAACGCGGGCCGAGCGTCGACGCGAGATATTCGGCGACCCCCAGACGAACATCGAGGCCGATGAGATCGGTGAGACGGAGAGGTCCCATCGGATGGTTGTAGCCGAGCTCCATGGCTCGATCGATGTCGGCGGCCGAGGCCACGCCTTCCTCGAGCATGCGAATGGCCTCGAGACCGATGGCGACGCCGAGGCGCGAGGTGGCGAAGCCCGGGGTGTCGCGCACGGTGATCGGCTGCTTGCCCATCTTCTCGGCGACCGTTCGCACTTCCGCGACCGTCTCATCGGAGGTGCGCTCGCCGCGCACGATCTCGATCAGCTTCATGGCCTGCGGCGGATTGAAGAAGTGCAAACCGACGAAACGATCGCGGCGCTCGACGTTCGCCGCCAGTTGTGAGATCGAGATCGATGACGTGTTCGAGGCCAGGATCGTCTCTTCGCCGCAGAAAAGATCAGCCTGCGCGAAGAGGTCCTTTTTCAGATCGAAGTTCTCCGGCACGGCTTCGATGATCAGGTCGGCGGTGCGCACCGCGGGCTCGAGATCGGACGCGATCTGCACGCGGGCCATCGTCTCTGCGATCGCCTGCTCCGAGATCTTGCCTTTCTCCACGCCTTTTTTCAGCGTCGATTCGACCGCGCCGCGCGCGGCATCGAGAGTGGCCGGATCGACATCGAAGATCATCGTCTCGAACCCGGCCAATGCTGATAGATAGGCGATGCCGCGGCCCATGGTTCCGGTGCCGATGACAGCGATCTGCCGGATCATGGGCGCGCAGTCTATCAGTTGAAAGGAGTGCTTCCATGGGACTGATCAAGGAGTTCAAGGAATTCGCGTTTAAGGGGAACGTCATCGATCTCGCCGTCGCCGTGATCATCGGCGCGGCGTTCGGGAAGGTGATCACCTCGCTCGTCGACAACGTGCTCATGCCGCCTCTGGGACTGCTCTTCGGCAAACACGATCTGTCCGATTACTTCGTGACGCTAACCGGGGAGCACTACGACACGCTCGCTCAGGCGAAAACGGCTGGAGCGGCGACGCTGAACTACGGCCTGTTCGTCAACACCGTCGTGTACTTCGTGATCGTGGCGCTGGCGATCTTCATCGTCATCCGGCAGATGAGCAGAATGTCGCGAAAACCGGCCGAGGTCACGACACCGAGCATGCGCGACTGCCCGCAGTGCCTGTCGCCGATTCCACGCGAGGCGAAGCGTTGTAAGTTCTGCACGCAGGCCGTGTAGCGGCAGATGAGGGGCCCTCACCCGGCCTTCGGCCACCCTCTCCCGCAAGCGGGAGAGGGACACACAATTACACGCTGCGCATCGCCAGCTTCAGAATCTCGCGGTGCGTGAAGTAGTTGACCGCCGGATCGTCGAGGTGGAAGCTGTAGGTGAACTTCTCGTCGTTGTCGGCGATGAACGTGAACTTGAAGTATCGATCGTCGGTCCCCTCGCCGAACTCTTTCAACGTCGCCGAGTAGCCATCATCCGGTTCCACCTTCAGTACCCGATACAACCTGTGCGCGCTGATCGGCAGATCCTCGGGCGGATAGTGAATGAACTGAATGGCGTAGATCTGCTTCGGATCGATCTCGCGCTGCGGAAACTCCTGAGCCCCTTCCGCAGCGGCGCCCGTGAACCACGTCTCCTCTTCCTTGAAAAGGACGAGGTTCGCGGAGTTGTCGGTCATGGGTGACAGACCGCGATCGAGATGGATGTGCTGCTCGGGATCGGCCGTCTCGCGAAGCTGTGACAGCAGGTCGATGAGATATTGAATGCCTTCGCGCGTTCCGGTCAGCGCGATCTCGTCGTCCTCATCGGAGATCCAGACATCGAGCCAGGCACTCTTCGGAACCTTGACCCGCGACTCGATCGTATCGAACGAGATCGGCGCGAATCCAAGTCGATTTGCGGCCGCATTGAGGAACTCGTTGCAGTGCGGATCGTCGATCAGGTTCTGCCGCGCGTGCTCGATCGCCGCCTCATACGCGCGCTTCCGGCCGAAGTCGTGACTCAAATCGAAAGGGCGGATGATCTGTTCGAGAAGCTGGGCGTATCTTTCGGCCGGCCGTGACATGTGCGGGTTAAACCCCAGACGAATTTATCATCATTCCCGGGCATCGTCACTGAGAGTCGGCACGCACCGGAACTATTGTTCTGACAATCTTTTCCGTCAATCTGATCAGGGTGATCTCCGACGCCGTTCCGACATGCTCCTCGGTCAGGATGCGATGCAGATCGTCGACGCTCGAGACCGGCCGATCACCGTAGGCGATGATGACGTCTCCCTCGCGCAGAGCGGCACTCTCGGCCGGACTCCGCTTCTCGATCGACGCGATGAGCACTCCGCTCTCGACCGGAAGGTTGTAGTAGCGCACCATGCGCCGGTGAAGCTCGACGGTCTGCCCGGCGACGCCGATGTAACTGCGCGTGATGTGGCCGTCACGGATCAGGCGCGCAGCGACGAACTTCGCGGTGTTGATTCCGATGGCGAAGCAGATGCCCTGCGCCGGGAGGATGACCGCAGTATTCACTCCGATCACTTCGCCGCGCGAGTTGACGAGCGGTCCGCCGGAGTTTCCCGGATTCAACGCGGCGTCAGTCTGAATGACGTTGTCGATGAGCCGTCCACTCTGCGCGCGCATCGTCCGGCCGAGTGCGCTGACGACACCGGCCGTCACCGTCGTCTGAAAGCCATAAGGATTACCGACGGCGACGACGAGCTGTCCGGGACGGATCGCATCCGAATCGCCGAAGCGCGCCGGAATCTGATTCGGCGCCGAGACGCGCAGCACGGCGAGATCGGTGTGGGGATCGTTGCCGACGGTGCTCGCGGCATGGCGCGTCCCGTCGATCAGCGCAACGTCGACCGATGACGCGCCGCTGACCACGTGACTGTTCGTCAGAATGAATCCGTCGGGCGTGAAAAAGAAGCCGGACCCGCCACCGCGCGCCTCGCCGCGCCTTCCCTGCTGGCGAACTTCGATGTTGACGACCGATGGCGTGATACGCGCCGCCGCGGTCGTCACCGCCTGGGAGTACGCGTCGAGTAACTCGTTGTCGCTGAGCTGCGGCGGATGTGAATCGGGAGTGATGGAGTGCAGATTCTCGTCGGAAAGGAAATCGAATCTCATCTAATCATGAGAACACGATCGTATTCCGCACGACCTAGCCGGAAGTTCTGTCCCTCGTCTTCCAGTCCTTGTCCATGTCGGCCAGGAAGCTGACCAGATCGTCGGCGTGCTCCTCTTCGACGGCGAGAATCGACTCCATCATGCGGCGAGTCGTGATGTCGTCTTCGCCGAGGTAGCGGATCATCTCTGTGTAGGAGTCGATGGCGATGCGCTCGGCGATGAGATCTTCTTTGATCATCTCCAGCAGCGTCTGTCCCTCGACATACTCCGAGTGCGAGCGCATCAGCATCCCTTCCGGATTGAAATTCGGCGAGCCGCCGAGCTGAATGATGCGCGCGGCGATCTGATCGGCATGACCCTGCTCTTCGTTGGCGTGCTGCAGAAATTCGGCGGCGATGGGATCGGCGTGGATGCCCTGAGCCATGAAGTAATGGCGCTTGTAGCGCAAGACGCAGACGATCTCCGTCGCCAGGGCCTCGTTGAGGAGCTTGATCACCGTCTCGCGATTCGCGCGATACAGGTCCGTGACGGCACCTTCCTGGATGTGCTGGCGCGCGCGGCGGCGGAGTTCTTTGACGTCGGTCAGAAATGGTTTGTCGGTGAGAGGCTTTTCCTTCATGGGCTGCTCCTTGTATCACGCTCCGCGCCAAAGCGCGTGCGCGCGGCGTCGTACGTGCGGCCGCGCCAGGCCAGCTCGCCGCGGACGCCGGTGATCCACGCCGATCGGATCACGATCCAGATCCAGATCATGGCCAGAAGCGGGTGCAGCAGCACCGCGCTCCACAGCGGATAACGCATCGCCGCAAAGAAAATCAACCGCGCGGCAATGATCAGAGCAACGACCGCAACCAGCGGCAGTATGAACGGCAGCAGGTGACCGACGAACAAGATCACGACGAAGGTGGCCGTGATGAGATAGCTGCGGCCGATCGCAGTGAAGGCATTCTTCGTGAAACCGCGCACGATCTCATCCAGGCCGTGATACATGCGCACGGAGACGAGGCGATCAGCACGTATGACGCCGGTTCGATGTCCATTGCGGCGGACGTGCTGAGCCAGTCCGACGTCGTCGACGACCGCGTCGCAGAGAGCTTCATGCCCTCCGACCGCATCGTATTCGCCGCGTCGGATGAGATTTCCCGTGCCGCCGCCGAGGCCGAGGAATGGGAGGGGAAAACGCTCTCCCAGCCATAGCGGGAACATGAACGGAGTCAGCGGAACGGCAGGCATCACCGCGTTCTCCCACAAACCACGCATTTCGAAATGTGGATAGAGAAAGAGCATCGCCACACCGCTCGCTTCGATCTGCTCGACGGCGGTGAGTAACGTTCCCGGAGCGTAATGCACATCGGCGTCGACGAACAGCAGCATTTCGCCACGCGCCCGCCCGCTTCCCTGATGCATGGCCCACGGCTTCCCCAGCCATCCGGCGGGCGGCTCCTCGCCATGAACGACGACGAGCCGCCTGTCCTCGGCGGCGATGCGCGCGAGAATCGCGCCGGTCGAATCGGTCGAGCGATCGTCGACGACGATCACCTCGAACGCGGAGTAATCCTGCACCAGTAGCGCGCGCACGGTGCGCTCGATGTCACGCTCCTCGTCGCGCGCCGGGATCACGATCGAGACAAACGGCTCGCGCTCGAGCGCCGCTTTCCGCGGCCGCCCGATCAGGAGAAGATTGAGGATGATGTTGAGAAGGGCGAAGGCCCAGTACGCGAGGAGGATGTAGGTGAGGATTCTCACCGTCGACCCGCTAAGCGGGTCCGACGCGTCTCTGCGCTTCCAGCGCAAACGGCGAATCGGGGTACTCCGTGACAATCTTCTTATACGTCTCGCGTGACTTCAGATCGTTGCCCTGCACCTCGTAGGAGTGCGCGAGCAGAACGAGCAGCGAGTCAGCCGGCAGCACCGGATCCTTCTTGGCCAGCTCCGCGTTCAGCTCACTCGTGACCTGCTGCGCCTCGCCGCTCTCGATGCGCATCTGATACAGGCTGTAACGCGCGCCGCCGACGAGGAGGTGCTTGGGATGATTCTGGATGAAGTTCTGGAGCAGCTTCCGGGCGCTGGCGACATCACCGCGGCCGGCGCTGATGCGCGCCAGGTAAAGGTCGGCGACATCCGCGGCGTCCGTGCCGGTGTACTTCGCCTTCAGATCCTTGAATTGTTTCTCGGCGGCGGCGCTCCGCTCCACCTCGCTCTTGAATTTCGCCTGCGGATTGGGCTGATTCGGCGTCACGAGGGGCGACTCGATCGTATCGATCGCCGCGGCGAGCATGTCCTGCGCCTTCCGCTCCTGATTGCTTCGGTAAAAAAAGATTCCGTAGGTGACGAGCGCCACAACCAGCGCGCCGGCGGCGAGGGACACTAGAACGCGCTGATTTTCGCGCGCCCGGGTCGACAGAACGCCGATCTCGTCGACGAACCTGTCGTGCTTAAGCTCTCTGCGATGTTGACGATCCATCGGTCGCGGACCTGCCTAGAGATTGAAATGCGAGACTCTACTTCAGGGCCTCTGAACCGTCAACGCCGCTCCCGGATTCCGTCTCCGGAATACAATATTGGTCCTAGCATCCGGTTTGCAGTGGGGCGGAATCGACTTTGGTGCTCATCGGGAGAAAAATGACCGCGCGGGTGTTTCTGGCGACTTCGTTCGCTCTGCTGACTTCCCTTCCGGCACTTGCGCACCGACAGGTCGAGACCGGCGACCGGTCCGGGGCGTTCGTCCTCTGCTACCACATCGTGGAATCGCCGCAGGATCCGCGGATGGAGATCAGCCGCGACACGTTCCGGCAGCAGATGGAGTATCTGGAGATGACCGGATACAACGTGATTCCGCTCCGTCATCTCTATGAATATGTCGCTGGCAAACGCAGCGAGCTCCCTCCGAACGCGGTCGTGATCACGATCGATGACGGATGGCGCAGCACGTACACCGAGGCTTATCCCGAGCTCAAGAAGCGAGCCTGGCCGTTCACAGTGTTCATCTACCCGAACATCATCGGCCGCACCGCGACCGCTCTGTCGTGGTCCCAGATCAAGGAGATGTCGGAAGACGGCGCGGACATTCAGAGTCATTCTCTCTCGCATCCTTTTCTCACGCGCCGCCGGCAGATCACGCTCGACGACAACGCCTATTGGGTCTGGCTGCAGCACGAGCTTCTCGACAGCAAGCGTCTCATCGAGAAGCACACCGGTCAGAACGTGGAATTCCTCGCCTACCCGTACGGTGATTACGATCATCGTCTGGCCGCGGCGGTCGGCAAAGCCGGCTACGCCGCCGCGCTCACGTGCGACTTCGGCAAAGTCGTGAAAGGCAGCGATCCGCTGCGGATGAAGCGCTTCGTCATCGACAAGAAGATGGACTTCGCCGCCTTCCGCCACTACCTCGGCGCCACACCGATGGAGCTCGCCGAGATGACGCCGAAGCCGGGCGATGCCACCGAACCGGCGACGACGATTTCCGCGCGCATCCCCAACTTCAAGTCGCTCGATCCACGCTCGGTCGGCATGGCTCTTCTCGGAATGGGATCGCTCGTGCCGTACGAATACGACCCGAGCACCGGCGCGATCACGCTGATCGTCAACGACGCGATCAACTCGCTGAAAGGAAAAGTGAGTCGCGCGGTCGTGTGGGCTCGCGAAGCGAAGACGGGACGCCGCGTCGAAGCGACGTGGACGTTCAAGCTGCCGGAAGAGCCGCTGCCAACGCCGCAACCGGTAGCGACCGCACCGATGCCGGTCGTTCCTGCTGCTCAGCCGGCAACATCGGCTCGGCGCACAACGGCCGCGCAGATGATTCCGGTATCGGGCGCCGGTGCGATCGTTACTCACGCACCAAAATAGCGGTGCCGAACCCGATCATCGCCGTTCCGGCCACGCGGTTGATCGGCCGCTCCGCTGTCGCATAAAGACATTGCGCGCGCGCACGCGAGAAGAGCACGGCGAGGGTTCCGTACCAGAGTATGGTGTTCGTGACGACGATCGCAATCGCCGCCGCGTTGACCCATACCGGCGTCCCGGGCTTCAGAAAAAGCGTGAACACACTTCCGAAATAGACGACTGATTTCGGATTGCTCAGATTCGTGAGCAGGCCGCGTAGAAAAAAACCGTGCGTCTGGGGAACGATGGCACGATCGCCGGCGCCGCGCCAAAGCCGGATTCCCAGGTAAATGAGAAACGCACCACCGGCAACTTTCATCACCATGTAAAGCCGCGGCGAGATCTCAAACAACGCACCCAGACCGAAAAGCACGGCCAGACTCCACATCAGATTCGTCGTCACGAACCCCAGCACGACGGCGGCCGCATGTCGCGTTCCGCGCTGAATCGCGGTCTGCGTCACCAGGAGAAAGTTGGGACCGGGACTCATCGCCGCGAGTAGATCGACGGCGAACAGGGACAGCAGAAGAGGAAGGTAGCTCACTGCGGCAGTTTGATCTTCGGCTTCTCGTCGCGCGCGCGATAGAGAATGAACGTTTTGCCAATCAGGCCCGCGATCTGTGCGTCGGACGCGCCGGCGAGCGTCTCGGCCAGCTCGCGTCTCGTATCGGACTCATCCGCATCGATGCGCACTTTGATCAGTTCATGGGCGTCGAGCGACTTCTTTGTCTCGCTGATCACGGCGCCGCTGACACGGCCCTTACCGACTCGGACCACTGGTGATAGCGGATGGGCGAGACCCTTGAGGAATTGGCGCTGCTTCGGTGTCAGGGCCATGGCTCGAGCATATGGCAATTTGTGTGCAATATGCGACGCGCTCTTTTTCTGCTCATCGTCTGCTTCGCCGCCGCGGCGAACGCTCAGATCCAGACCATCAACACGACGCGCAGCGGCGGCCCCGCGGGTTCAGGCGTGTTCAGCTTCGGACCGCGCATCTCGAATTACTCGACGGATGTCCGCGAGACGCTCACGCCGCTGAAAACGGGTCGTCAAAGCTCGTTCGGTGCCGTCGGCGACTATCGCAACGGGCTCTTCGTGCTCGACTTCATGTACGACCACGATCCCGAGAATGGCATCAGCATCGCCTCGCTGATCGTCGATACCGGCAACTATTCACGTGATCGCGGCGAGGTCGCCGTCGGGTTCGCGGCGACGCCGTTCCTCGATCTGCAGGGCGGCCTTCGCATCGATTCTGCGCGCGTGGGCGGTATCGCGGTCTTCAATAATCCTGTCTCCACCGATCTCAATATCGATCATCAGGCGCTGACCGCCGGCATCCGCTTTCACACGGAACCGCGTCCGGTCGGCTTCTTCGTGCTCGGCCGCGGCTTCATCGGAACGGCGAAGCTCGACGTCGGCACCGGCGACCTCGATACCGATACGAGCGGCTATCGCGGTCAAGCGGGACTCAACATCCGCATCGGCGAGAGCGCGTGGGCCGTGCAGCCGGGATATGAGTACGACCACTTCGAGACGAAGAACTACGGCGTACGGATGAACACGAACCGGTTCTTTTTGAATTTTGTGTATCGAAGCGGGATGTAGCGCTTACTGAATCTTCTTCAATCGCGCGATGAACTGATCGGGCTTCTCGAATCCCACCAGTCGCAGATTGCGCAGCTCCCGGCCCTGCGTGTCGACAAAGATCACCGTCGGTGGCCCGATGACTCCGTACTGACGCATCAACGCGGCCGTCGCATCGTTGTTCTGCGTGACATCGGCTTTGATCCGCGCGAAGCGGCCGAGCTCCGCGGCGACAGCGCGATTGCTGAACGTTCGCGCATCGAGCTCCTTACACGGGATGCACCAGTCGGCGGTGAAGTCGATGACGGCCGGCTTCCCCGCTGCTCGGGCAGACGCGAGCGCGCTCGCGTCGTACGGCGTCCACTGCACCTCTGCGCCGCGAGTCGGAATCGCGAACGCCACTCCGGCGACAAGAAGCAATGAAGCGCAAGCGAGACGCATCGCGCGGCCCGCGGTTCCTCGTGCAATGAAAAGGAACGCCGAGCCGATCAGAAGCGACAGCACCACTCCCCAGCGGAAAACATCATCGCCGGTCAGCGGCCGCAGGAAGTAGAAGGCCATGGCCACGAGGACGAAGCCCATCGCCTTCTTCACCTGCACCATCCACGCGCCGGGGCGGGGCAGCGCATTGAGCGCGACGAGATACGGAAAGCCCAGCCCAAACGCGAGCGAGGCGAACATCACGCCGCCGACGACCGGCTTCCCGATCTGGGCGACGAGAGTCAACAGCGAGATGACGACCGGCCCGACGCACGGCGCGGCCACGATGCCGATGGCGAGTCCCATCGTCAGCGCGCCGGCCATTCCGGCGCGGCCGCCGGAGCGATTGGCGATCCAGCGCGGCGGCTGAATCTCGTAAGCGCCGAACATCGATGCCGCGAGCACGAGCATGAGCAACGCGAACGCGATCAGGACGGCGGGAAGCTGCAGCCACGCACCGAACATCTTGCCGCCGAGCGCCGCGGCCACTCCGAGAGCTGAGTACGTGATGATGATGCCGAGGACGTACATGGCCGAGAGTGCGAAACGGTGCGCGCGACGGCCGTCGCTCTGCATGGCGAAGAAGCCGAGCGTGATCGGGATCAGCGGGAAGACGCACGGCGTCAGGTTCAGTGCCAGACCGCCGACGAAAAGGATCAGCAGGGTGAGCGGGAGACCGCTGGAGGCGAACGTAGCCGCGAGACGGTCGCTCGGTGGAGTCTGTGTGGCGCCGCTGACTTCAGCGGCGCGCGCCGCCGAAGTCGGCGGCGCCACACGAGCGGTCAGACCGATTTCCCCTTCCGCTTGATTGGGTGGTAAACAAATTCGATCGCTGCACGCCTGATATCGAAGGGTCGCGTGGAGCGATGACCCTTTCAACTTCGCCGTGAAAGGAATCTGCACCGTTCCCGTGTACACGGCGATCGGCTTCCCTTCCGTGAATTGGAACGACCGCATCTCGTGCTGCGGATAAACGACGTTGGTCAGCTCCGCGTTGTCGAGTACGAGCACTGTCGGAATCGCGTACGACTCCGTCGGACGATTCGAGTTGATGTGCCAGCCGTCGGCGATACGCGCGGTGATCACACCTTCGACGACGTCGCCGGTGCGTTTCTGAATCGCGCCGTCGATCGTCACCTTCGGCGAGCGATCGACGCCGCTGTCGAATCCGATCTGCGCGACGAAGAGGAAGACGCTGAGAAGATGCATCACTGCTTGACCGGCTGGAGCTGGCGTTCGATGCTCGGCAACATCATGTCGACGTTCGGAATGAGCGGCGAGTTCGGGAACTGCTTCTTGAAATCGCGCAGCTCGTTCGCCGCGCAGCGGAGATTGCCCTGGGCGAGGCAGACATCAGTGGCCAGCAGCCGCGCGCGCTCGTACGACTCCCCTTCTTTCTGAACCTTGCTGAACTGATCGATCGTCTTCAGAACGTCGGCGTATTTCGCCTGAAGCAGGTAGACGATTCCCAGCTCGTAATACGCCTGATCGCGGAACGCGACCGGCACGCCCTTCTCCGCGGTCAGCTTCTTCAGTCGCGGCTCGCTCGCCGCGTAGTCCTGGCGATGGCGGAACTCTTTCGCCAGGTCGAGCCTCTTCTGATAGTCCTTCGCGAATGATGGCTCCGACTCGACGAGCTTCTGGAACGCCTGATACTTTGTCAGGGTGTCACCCATCATTCGTACGAACTCCGTGGGCGGGGCGTAACCGCGGATCGAGCCGACCACGGTCATGTCGGAGTTGAGGATGAAAAATGTCGGCAGAGTCGCAACCTGGTAGCGCTGCGCGAACTTGCTGCCGTCGGCGCCATCCTCGGTGTCCAGCCGCAGCAGCACCATCTTCGACGTCGCGTTCTGAAACGCTTCGGATGGGTAGACGTCAGCTTCGAACTTATGACACCAGCCGCACCACTGGGCGAAGAGATCGACGAAGATCATCTGCTTCTTCTCTTTCGCCACTTTCTGTGCGGAGGCGATCGACTTGATCCAGCCCGCCGCAACGCTCGGCGGAGCGGACATGAGCGCGATCAGCGTCGCCAGCAAAAGGGTTCGTCGCAAAGAAAGAGACCTCCGTCGCGGTCACAAACGACTGACGCGGCGACAGCTATTCCGATCGAGTGACACCGGCCGGTGACAGATCAGTCGCCGCTTGTTTTTTCGCCTCGTGGTATTTGCGCGCCGCTTCCACGAATGCGCCGAACAGCGCCGATGCCGAGTTCTCGCCGCCCATGTCTTCGGGATGCCATTGCACGCCGAGATAGAAGGGATGGTTCGGGTCCTCGAGTCCTTCCACGACTCCGTCGGGCGCTTCCGCGGTGACGCGGAAGCCGCGGCCGATGGCCTTGATGGCCTGATGATGCGACGAGTTCACGTTGATCTCGCGGCCGCCGCCGAGGATCGAGGCGAGGCGGGTGCCGTGTTCGATGATGACGCCGTGACGCGCGCGATCCTCCGGCTCGCTGACATGCTCGATCTCCGTCTGCATCTCCGAGTTGATGTCCTGCACGAGCGAGCCGCCGGAGGCGACGTTCATCACCTGAAGACCGAGACAGATTCCGAGCGTGGGGATGCCCCGCTCGCGCGCCGCCTTCGCCAGCGTCAGATCGTTGCTCTGCCGGCGTGGATCCATCGGCTCGACGCTCGGATGAGGCTCCTCGCCATAAACCGAAGGGTCGCAATCGTCGCCGCCGGCGAGAAGCAGGCCGTCGAGCTCTTCGACAATGTCCGCCGCGTTCTCCGGTTGCGGCGGAATGAGCACGGGAATCGCGCCGGCGCGGCGCAGTGAATCGATGTAGGTCGTGTAAGCAAAAGCGCGGTCCCGCTTGCCCGGTGTCGTCTGCACGTCGGAACCGATGCCGATGACAGGTTTCATGGAAAAACGATAACACGTCATCCTGAGCCGCGAAGACGGCGAAGGATCTCGATTAAGGAGATCCTTCCGCTGCCCCTTCGCTGCGCTCTGGATCAGCGTCAGGATGACGTGTCTTCGCACGTCACTTTACATAGATTGTGACTTCGTCGCGACGGCCGCGATCATCGATCGCCGCGATCGTGTGCTGGCCCGGCTGCAGCGGCCATTCTGCCGCGACACGCTTGCCATCGACGCGCCAGGTCACCTTCGTTGTCGCTCGCAAACGCAGCGTCTGATACGTGCTGCGCAATGTGGGATCGATGAGGTAAGTCGCGCCGGTGGTTGGATTCGTGACCCTCAGTGCCCTCTCCCTCCGGGAAAGGGCGGCGCGCAGCGCCGGGTGAGGAGCGTGATGACTCGCCCAGTCCCGATATTCGGTCGGCCAATCGACATAACCATCGTGATGCCACGAGCAGAAGTGCGCCGGCGCGGACTTCGGCAACCACTCCTTCTGCGTTGCGGGACAATACGTCGAAGGACGCAGCCCCGACACGCCGCAGATCGGAAGCAGCTCGATGTCGTCAGGCGGCGCGACGATCGGATCATCGTCGCCGATCGGAATCTTGCCACGCACGCGTTTGAGCGCCGCGAGCATGACCGCGTGGAAGATCGGCGCCGCACCGGTCACGCCGCTCGAGTTGCGCAACTCGGTGCGATCGAAGTTCCCCACCCACACACCCACGGTGACGTCGCGCGTGAATCCGATCGTCCAGTTGTCGCGATACGCCTGCGAGGTACCCGTCTTCACTGCGACGCGGAACGGGAAGTCGAGACTGCCGCCGCTGCCGAAGACGTATTCGCGCGCGTCGGCGTCGGAAAGAATGTCCGAGATCCAGAAGGCGGTTCGCGGGGAAAAAAGTTGTCGGTTGTCCGTTGTCCGTTGTCCGTAGAGAAATGTCGGCGTCACTTTCACGCCGCCACGCGCAAACGTTGCATACGCGGCCACGAGTTGATCGAGTCTCACCTCGGCATCGCCGAGAGTGAGGCCGAGGCCGTAGTAGTCGGCGGTGTTGGCGAGGTCGGTGAAGCCGGCGGCGCGCAACACGCGCAGCAACGCCGGCGGGCCGACACGCGAGAGCATCGCCACGGCCGGCACGTTTTCCGATCCGGCGAGCGCGGCGCGCACACGCAACGGGCCGCGATACTGGCCGTCGTAGTTGCGCGGCGCATAGGTGATGCCGCTCTGCGCGGTCGGAAATGTCGAAGGCACGTCGGGGAGCGCGGTCGCCGGCGAGTAGCCTTCTTCGAATGCCAGCGCGTACGTGAACGGTTTGAGCGCCGATCCCGGTTGTCGTGGAGTGATCACTCCGTCGATCGCGCCTCCGAAGGATTCGCCGAAGTAGTCGCCCGATCCTTCCCACGCCAGCCATTCGCCGGTGCGATTGTCGAGCACCGCGACCGCGACGCTGTGGGCGCGGTGCTTCAGCAGGCGTTCGCGATTCGCGGCGATGATATTGAGGACGTCATGTTGGAGGTTCGAGTCGAGCGTGGTGATGATTCGCGCCGCCGAAGCCGGCGACGCCACACCGAGCACGCGTTCTACGAAGTGTTGCGCAACGACCTCATTCTGCCTCGAAGCAAACTTGAGGCGCTCGGCGAGCGCGGCATCGCGTTCGGCCCGGCTGAGGTTCATCCGCTCGAGCACATATCGTTGGCGCGCTTTGGCGGCCTTGAACACGCTCGGACGCTGCGGCAGAGACGCGAGAAACGCTGCTTGCGCGATCGTGAGCTGCTGCGGATCGCATCCGAAGTACGTGCTGCTCGCACGCTTGATTCCCACGATTCGATTTCCGTACGGCGCCAGCGTCAGATACATCGCCAGGATGTCGGCCTTCGAGTAACGATGCTCGAGCCGCAGCGCGAGCACCGTCTCCCGAATCTTCTGCAGCGGAGAACGGCTCGGCGACTGCAGGAGAAGCTTCGCCACCTGCTGCGTAATCGTGGAACCACCTTCCACGAATGCGAGATGCCGCACGTCATGAACAACGGCGCGGATGATCGCCAGCGAATCGACGCCAAAATGCTCGTAAAAGCGATGGTCCTCCGCGGCAATCGTCGCGCGAATGACGTTCTCCGGCAGATCGCGTGCGGCCAGATGCTCGCCGCGTGTGCCATTCGGCGCAAGGGGTTCGTAAAGAACGACACCGTTCCGATCGACGATCGTCGTCGATGTGCGAAGGCTCGGAGCCGGAATCGGACCCAGACGGATCCACAGCGCGACACCGACAACCAGCAACGAACAACCAACCACCCACCTCACCGCTTCACCTCGATCACACTCGTCGCGGTCCGCCCGAACACTTCCGGCTCGTACATCTCTTCAGCATGCGCAGGCGCGGCGATGAACACGCCCGCCGTCGTCGCGCGGAGCAGATACTTGTACTCGTGATCGCCCTCGCCCAGACGGGTGGCGAAAACCTCGACGCGATCGTCATGGCGCTCGAAGTGATCGAAGCCGCCGCGCTCCCACCACACCCAGAACGATTGCGAATCGTGGCTCCGCTGTTCCTCGTTGACCTGATCGGCCGTCGTGGCAAATCGCGTCTCGACAGGCTCGGTGCCCGCGGGAATCGGATCGCTGACGGCGACGTAGCGCCGCTCCTTCGTGTTGCGGATGCGCAGCGTGACCTCGAGCAGATCGCCGGCATTGAACGACGTCGCCGGCTCGCTCGCGCCATGCACGCGATACGAGCGCTCGATGTGGAAGCCGATATCCATCGGCTGCAACTTCATCTCCGTCGACGCGTAGCGTAGGCGCATCAGATAGAAGAGCGTGCCGGTACCCTGGCGATCGAAGACGATCGGAAGCTGTGTGCCAGGAGTGCCGAGCGAGAGTACCTGCTGCATCGGCATGTCCTTCGACTTCGCTTCCGTCGAGCGCCCATGAAACTCCTCGCGCGCAATCGTCTTCGTCCCCATCGTCGCCACGCCGATGAAATCGGGCGTCTCCGATTCGTACTTGCGGTAGTAGTCGACGAGAGACTCCATCGCCCAGGCGTTTTCCTGCGTGTTTCCCCATCGCCCGCGCTTCCGCACGACCATGAGCCAGCGCACCATCCGCTTGACGATCTCTTCGTCCTGCCCCTGCCGCACGAATGTGTCGAGCACCATCGCCGTGGAGCGCACGTTCGAGCTCCAGAACCACGGCAGATAGGGATCCGCCAGCTCTCCGACATGCGCCTGCCCACCTTCAGGCAGAATCGCATTCATCATCCGGCGGTGCAGCTCGTCGAGACGCTGACCTTTCTCTCCCTTGGCGATCATCGCGTCGGCGAGGTGGGAGATGCCGAAGATCGGCATGCCATCGATGTAGCCGTAGAGGCGATTGATGTGGCTGTCGGCGTTGCGACCATCTTCGGCGAGCATCTTCACCGCGAACGCCTGCCACGCCGTGAACGCCGGCCACCAGCCTTCGTTCAGCGGTTTCTGTTCGTTCAGACTGCGCTCGAGGTAGTCGTACGCGCGCTGCATCATGCCGGAGTCGACGCGGTAGCCGAGCTTCTGTCCACGCTGATACACGTGCAGCACATAGCTCGTGAGATACGGCGACTCGAAGAGGCACTCGTTCGGCCAGTAAGCGAAGCCGCCGTCGGGACACTGATACTTCTCGAGATCGTTGAGCGTTGTCTGCGCGGTCTTCTTTGCATCGGCCGTGTCGATGCCCGGAAGATGGAACGCCTCGCCGAGATGGCCGCCGAGGATCAGCGAGAGGGCCGAGGAGGCGCGCTGCTCGGCGCAACCGTAGGGATAGGTGACGAGATAGCTGGCGGCTTCGCCCAGCCCGACCATTGCTGTCGATGAAAGCTCGAGATGCAGGCCCCCGAATCCGGGGACGACGCCGGACGGCAGCTCGATCGTCTCGCGCGCCTGCGGCTTGGCTTCGCCATACGCGGCGACTGTTTCGGGCGACACGAGCACGCGCACCGGGATCGCATCTTCGAAGGCATCGCTTTCGCGGCCCATGGTGACGCGCATCTGAATGCGCGCGGTGCCGATCGACTTGGCGATGGCGTCGAAGCGCACTTCCGTCGCCGAGTTTGCCTTCACATTGACGGTCGCGCGCTGCTCGCCGGTGAATTCGATGACCGACGGATCGAGACTCTTGATCGTGACCGTCGCGGTGCCTGAGACCTTCTGACTGTTGACCGTGCCGCCGAAGTAGGCCTTGTCGCCGACGGCCATGAAACGCGGGAAGGCCGGCAACAGCATCAGCGGCTTGTTGATCTTGATCTCGTTCTGCGCCCAGCCGAAGCGCGAGGCGCGATCGCCGGCGACGGCCATGATGCGATACGTCGTCAGCGATTCCGGCAGCGTGACGGAAGTCATCGCGTGACCGCTCGGGTCGGTGACGATCGATCCGAGCCAGAACGCCAGCACGCGAAAGTCCTTCCGCACCATCCCCGCCCCCGCCTCCCTCCCTCCCCCGCCCCCCTCGCCCGCCCCCTTCGGCGTGATCACGCGCCGGCTGACGATGCGCTGCCGCGAGTCGTCATTGATGACCTGCAGCGCTTTTTCCAGATAGATCGACTCGAGCACGTCCGGCGTCTGGTACGCGGTCAGCGACAACACGCCGTAATCGACGGCCCACAACGTGACTTCCGACTGCGCGGCGTTTCCGTTGGCGTCATGGACGTTGACATCGATGTTCGCCTTCGCCGCCGGGCGGTATTCATCACGATTCGCTTTGACGTCGACTTTGAGCCGCTTCGACGCGTCGATGACCTGGAGCTCGGTGTATCCAAGCCGGAATGCCGGTTTGCCAGGATCAGACTCGTCCTCGGTCGCCGGTTCTTTCGTCCGGCCTTTGACGAGCAGAACAGACACGAACACGTTCGGAATATCGTCTTCCGTGATCGGAACCGTGATCGTCTGCTGCGTGGACGTCAGATTGAACTGCTTCGATGTGCGCACGCCTTCGCGCTCCGTCGTGAGCAGCGCGGTCGCCTTCTCCCACGGCGACTTGACCATGATCCGCGCGGTATCGCCGGGCTTGTAGGTTTTCTTCTCCGGAACGAGATCGATGCGGTTGTGGTCGTATCGCGCCCACGCGGTGTAGCCCGCGCCGACCGCGTAAAAGCTGACGCGTGTCAGAGTGCTCCGGTCATCCTTGTCCTTGGCCGTGGCGACGATGCGATATTCGCCGCCCTGAGCGAGCGGGATGTGAAAAGGCAGAGGCTCGGTCTTCGTGCTGATGTTCCACTGGCCGGAAGGAATCTCCTTCCGTTCGGTGTCCCATTCATAGAAGCCGTTGCCGACGGCGCGGCGGACGCTGTTGTACTGGATGCGCGTCAACCGGAGATGAACGTCGACGTTTGGAGTCGCTATACCGTTCAGAGAGACAGCGACGATTTCCGTGTCCACGCCCTTCGCCGCTTCTGCGAAATACGACGGAGTCTTCACGCCGATGTACCACGGCGCCGGATCGACGCGGAACGTAGCTCGCCCGGCGATGTGCTGCCGCGTCACATCCGTGACGTCGCCCTCCAGGCGATATTCGAGCGGCCAGCCCGCTTTCTGATCGGTATCGAGCTCGAGCGACAACTCTCCGTTGCTGTCGAGCGTCTCGTCCTTCGTCGAGATCGTCGTCCGCGTGGGCCCATGTTTTTCCCAATCCCAACCGAGGAAGGAGTAGCGCTCTTCGGGGAAGCGCTCGCGGATCGCCTCCGGCACATCGAGCAGCTCGATCTTCGAATACGTCCATTTCACTGCGCGGCCGGCCATCGCGCCGCCATGCAGGTAACGGCCGCTGATCTTGCCGTCGAGTGGCGTGCCCGCGAGCGAGGTCGGCGCAGTGAGTGTGGCGTCGATGCGGAAATCGGGACGGCGATATGCCGCCACGAGGAACTCCCCCGAGATGCTGAGTTGCTGTCCCGCGACTTTCGCAGTCGCGGTATACGTTCCGAGCGGCGCATCGCCGGGCAGCTTGAATGTCCACTCCGCGCTGCTCCAGTCATTGAGGTCGATCGTGCGCGTGTCGATCTCTTTCGCATGCGCGTCGCGCAGTGCGACATCGATCTTCATTCCCGCCGGCAGCAGCCGCATGCCCGACGGCGTGTCGCTCCGCACGATGACCTTGAAGTGGACCTCTTCGCCGAGCTTGTACACGCCGCGATCGCTGAAGATCGTGCCGCGCAGCAGCGGCCGCGCTTCGTTGAGGTCGAACCGCAAGTCGAAGTCCCATGGCTGAATGCCTTCGTTCCAGTCACTGCCGGCGTAGGCGACATCGCCATCCTTCTCCGCGACGACGATGAAGCGCAGCCGGCTGATCGCGAGCCAGGACTGATCATTGGATCGCAGGTCCTTCACATCGCTGACGGCGAGGCCGGTCGCGTCAGTGACGCCGGTCCAGACCACTCTGTTGTCAATCGCGCGGATCGAGACATTCGCGCCAGCGACCGGCATGCCGGTGTCGAGAGTGGTGACGAGAATGAGAACGTTCTGCGGGCTGTCCTTCACGCTGATGCCGAGATTTGTGACCTGTACGACCGTGGCCCGGGCCGAGGTGTCGTAGACGGCCGCCTTCGCGATCGCTTCGCCTGGCTTCATCGCCGCCCACAACAGTCCTCTGTTGTCCGCGCCGAGGACGTTCTTCATACTCAGACCGAATGATTGGATCTTGTCCGCGACGGGGGTGAGCTTTCGCTCCTGCCCCGGAGTCTTCGGCGCACTGCGGAAATTCGTCTGCTGCAGCTCGAGGAGCTTCGGCATCACCTGTTCGATCGGCAGCGGCGCCAGCCACTGCTGCACGCTGCGATAGTTCCGCGCGTGGAACGGCAGAATGGGTCCGCCGCTCGATTCCCACACTCCCTGCCCTTCGCCGAAGCTGATGAATGCCGAGCGGTGCCAGTTCTCGACGGTTCCCATCCACGTGTAGCCGAGCGTCTGACCATCGCTCGTACTGAGCGCGGGATCGACGCGGATGAGATACCGATGCGCGGGCAGCAGCGAGTATCCGAGATCGTCGAAGGTATATTCGTTCTCGGCGTACTCGAACTCGCGATCGACCGGATGCGCCTCGAGCGTGACCTCATGGAGGGGATCGGTGATGTCGGTGACGCTGACCGCTTCGCGCACATCTTCGAGCGACAGCGAATCGCGCGCGCGAAAGCGAATGGCGTTATAGCGGTCGGGATCGCAGCCGCTCTCGCAGTGGACTCCGTCGACGAAAAACGCCGGCTCGAGGTCGATCGTGTAGCTCTGATCTCGGAAGGCCACTTCGATGTGCGTCTCCGGCGGAACCCCCGGTTTGGTTTCGACGACGACGAGATCGGGCGACGGCTGTCCGAGCTTCTGGCGATCCCATTCGGTCGTCTGGAAGGCCAGGACAGAAGCACCACTCGACGCGGCGATCTGCGCTGCTTTCGTTCTCTTCGCTTCGAACGCCTCCAGCGCCTGCGGCTCCTTGGCCTTCAGCCGCGCGATGCCTTCGGGTGGGATCGACGGTTCCGTAAACGCATGCGCGAGCGTTCGAAGCTGCAACTGCTGCAGAATCGCGCTCGCGGCGACAGGCTGATTGAAGCGCAGCGCGATCACCACGGCGCGATTCGGCTTTCGATACCAGTTGGTGTTGAGCAGTTTGATCGTCGGCGTCGTGAACGAGAACTGATAGGGACGATCGAGCGTGTTGCCGGCCACGGACTTCGCGGTTGGATCGATCGTCACGTCGAAGCTCGTCGCATAAGGAAGTCCCTGGGGCGTGAAGATCAGCGTCGTCGTTCCCGACCAGCGGAACGTGCCTTTCACCGGTGGCTGAATGTGAAAGTAAGGCGCGACGACGGTCGGCGGGATCCTGCCGATGACGACCATCGGCTCCGAAAAGACGACGCGAATCTCGTTGGCTTCAGCGAGACTCGCGACCTCCCCGACCGGCCCGGCACTGATGACGCGGAGCGTATCGGCGGCGTTGGCGATGCTGGCAATCAGAAAGATTACAAGGACGAATGCTCGCTTCATATCGCGAGCAGTGTAAGTGCTCGTTTAGGCGTGCGCAGGGAAAGATTGTGGCGGGATTGTGGTGCTGAGTGCTGGGTGCTGAGTGCTGAGTACCCACCCAGCACGCAGCACTCAGCACTCAGCACTTCTGAGGCGGATACACCCTAACGTTGACTTCGCGAGCGTAGTGCCGCAACGGAACATCCCCCGACCGCCGCACACCCGCCGCCCACACCAGCGTCTCATCGAGCTCCGACACCTCGGCGCGCTGCACGGGGTAGGGCTGATGGT
>DASXRT010000025.1:0-13809 GCA_036506455.1 Thermoanaerobaculia bacterium | reverse complement strand
AAGTGCGGTTGTGTAGTCCGTTATGCGACGCGAGCGCACAACGGTCGGCGAATACGTTATACGACTCTATGTACTGAAGAAGCCCTTGAACTTGTCCAGCACGCCGCGCTCGGGCGGTTCTTCGCCTTCGAGCGCCCTCCTGTTGACGGAAGAGCTTGCGCTGCTCTTCGTTGAGCGTGGGGCATGCGCACCGAGACGTGACGTAGTCGTCGCCGCGGCCGGACCCGTCGATGAACTGCGACGACCTTTGATGCGGAGCGCCGTATCGCTTCGCGCGTTGCCGGCCGTACGGTTACCTGCAGGTTCCTTCTGGCGAGAGCTCACGTTCCGGCCTACCATGGAGTGCGTTCAAGATACTGTAAGCGCGATGTGGACTTCATGGCGTTCTCTTCTAGCGTGCGCTGTCGTCGTGCTGCACGCCCTTCCGGGACTGGCACAGGCGAAGTCAGAACGGGATGGTCAACACGACTTCGATTTCGAGATCGGCACCTGGAAAACGCACGTGCGGCGTCTCGTGCGCCCATTGACGGGATCGACGACGTGGACCGAAATGAACGGCACGACCGTAGTCCGAAAGGTCTGGAATGGCCGCGGCAATCTTGTGGAACTGGTCGCCGACGGACCGGCAGGTCGGTTCGAAGGTCTCAGCCTTCGTTTGTACAATCCCCAGACGCGGCAATGGAGCCTTCATTTTGCCAACAGTAGCGACGGCATCCTGAACCTGCCGACCATCGGCGAGTTCAAGGACCGGCGCGGCGAGTTCTTTTCGCAGGAAACGCTCCGTGGCCGCGCCATCTTCGTGCGATTCGTCATTTCCGAGATCACTCCCGATTCCTGCCGTTTCGAGCAGGCTTTCTCAGAGGACGGCGGAAAGACGTGGGAGGTGAACTGGATCGCAACAGACACGCGTGTCAAGGAATGATCGTTACCGCAGATACTTCTGCAGCGGGGGATGGAGGAGCTGTTGCGACTCCGGTGCGTTCAGATTTTGCGGCGTAACCAGCGTCACGCCGGTGTCGACGCGTTTCTCGATCGGCATGCCCAGGAGGTGGTCGATGAGTGTCTTGACGCCGAGCTCGCCCATACGAAACGGATTCTGCACGATGATTCCATTGAGCTTTCCTTCGCGCATGGCGTGCACGAAGATGTCGCTGGCGTCGAAGCCGATGAAGCGGACCTTTCCCGCTTTGCCGGCATCCTCCAGTGCGAGGAGCGCGCCCGCCGTCGACGACTCGTTCGGCGTGAACAGGCCGTCGATGTCATTGCCGAACCGGTTCAGCAGATTCTCCGTCGCCGTCTTCGCGGTATCGCGCGTCGCGCCCGCGTACTGATTCGATGAGAGCAATTGAATCTTCGGATACGCCGATTTGATCTTCTCGAGGAATCCCTTCTCCCGCTGCTCGGTGCTGAACACACCTTCCTGATAGCGCAGCGCCAGCACTTTTCCACTGCCGCTCAGAAGCCTTCCCATCTCCTCGGCGGCCAGCTCACCGCCGTGATAGTTGTTGCTGGCCACGAAGCTGATCGGATCGTTCGACTCGAGAGCGGAGTCGATGACGACGGTGGGAATCCCGGCGCGCTTCGCCTCCTCGACCGGGCGCACGAGCGCGTTCTTGTCGAACGGAGCGAGCACGATCCCGTCGACGCGCTGCGTGACGAAGCCCTCCACGACCTGCACCTGCTGCTCGCGATCGTCTTCGCGCATCGGGCCTTTCCAGATCACGTTGACGTTGATGGCCTGCGCGCGATAGTCGCCCGCACTCTTCATGGCGCCGGCGTGAATGCTCTTCCAGAACTCGTGCGTGGATCCCTGGGGGATGACAGCGATGGTGAATGTCTTCGCTGCCTGCTTCGGCTCCTTTGTGCAGGCGACGAAGAGCAGCGCGATGGCGATGAACCTAATGCTCGAGCGTGTCATAGAGAGGTTGTGCGGGCCATGCTTTGCCGCGCTCGCTCGACACAGTCACCGCCATGATGTGGATCTTCTCATTGTCCGGCAGCGTCATTGTCTTTGCGTTCGGCGGCAGATCGAATGAGTACGCGAAGAGATAGGAGTACGCGTATTGGCGATCGGCGGCGAACCAGGCCACGGGCGCGCGCTTGATGAAGCCGGGCGTGAGTCCGGTGAATTCGTACAAGATCCTCTTCCGCGGGGGAGCGCCGGGTGGCGCGTCGGGTCGCGGCGGCAACGTTTCTTCTTTTTTGTTGAACACTCTGTTGTCCCATTGCCCGATGTAGCCGGCGCGGTCTTGAACGATGACATCCTTCCGCTGATCACCGAGGCGGAAGGTTGCTTTTTGATCGCCGTCGGCGGCGGCGAGTACATACACGCGCGTGAATTTGCCGGCCGGAAGCTTGATCTTCTGGCCGTGCGCGGTCATCGCATTCGCACCGTCGATTTTGAATCGAATGGCCGCGTAGTCGACGTCCTTCTCGGCACGCAGTCCGTCGAGCTCCAGGGCCTCGAAGTGCGGCGGCTTGCCGCCGCCTTGTCCTCGAAGCTTCAGCGCAAATGCTCGCAACTGATACGGCGCGAGCGTGACAACCAGCTTGCCATCCTGCACAGTGGCATCGCCGGCCGGCATCTCCTGACCATTCACCTCGCGCGCGGAAATCACGGGCGCTGCAAATGAAAGGTGGACATCACTCACGCTCTTCCCGTCATTCTCGACGAGGCGCACGATGATCTCGTCGCTGTCCTCCGCCTTCTTCAGCGCCATGACGCGAATGCGATTGTTGTCGACGCGTAACAGCGAAAACTTTTTACCGAGGACTCCGGCATGCTTCGACGTCCGGAACGCGACCAGCGGCTGATTCAGACGCAGCGCCTGCCAATCCGTCTGCTCCTTCCGCCAATCGCCTTTGTGGCCGGCGAGGCCGTAGACGAACTCGTGATGTCCCCAATCCTGCGATGTCTGATCGTTGTATGCGCGGCCGTTGCCTTCACCGAGGCCCGGGGTGTAGATGAGCGTGAGGCGCAGAGTGTGATCATCGGGTTTGTCCGAGCCGTATTTGCAGTCGGAGAGGACCGTCGTCCCATACGCGCCGCTGCTGTCGGTGAGATCGAACCACTGATGGGATGCGACTTCGAATTTCTTCTCGTCGTTGTTGCCGCGTTCGATCGTGCCGGCTTCCCAGTTGTATGTCGCTTTCGGATTCGACGCGGTCAGCGATAGCACCGCTTTGAGTGCGGCTGCTGGAGTCATCCAGTCGATGCGGTTGGCGATCTCGACGCGATTGCCGGCGTCGCCAGCAGCGAGTCGAATCGTCTGGACGAACTTCGATCCTTCCGCCTCGCGCGAGATCTCGAGCGCGACGCGCGCGGGTCCGTTTTCGACGATCCGCACTTTCGCCGGCCCCTCGACATAGCCGCGAGGAGGCTTCTGCTGATCGGCCCAGTCCATGTTCCACGCGGGCCAGTCGTGCGGCTTCTCGGTCTGAAACGCGAGGCGCAGAGGAGCGGAGAGCAACTCCTTGCGGATCGTCTTGTCGAAGATGCCGGCGATGTCTCCGTTGCGATCGATCGCGATGCGATATCGCTCGTTTTCCAACGAGGAGGCGCTGATCTTCAGCTTCGAGGACATCGATTGGCCGGGACGTACGTCGTACACCGCATATCCGACCGAGGGAACCTTCGCAACAAACAGCAGCTTGCCGCCGGAGATCTGCGCGGGAACCTCGCCATCAGGGCCAAAGACCTTGGAGTGCGGCGGCTTGCCGCCGCCTTTGAAGGCGACTTCCACGATGTCTTCGCGCGCAACGTTCAGCGGGTTGTAGACGACGATCGGCGTTCCGGCGGTTTGCGTATCGAGAGCGGAAGCAACGCCTTCGGTGGCGCTGCTCAGCACCGCGGCGAACTGATTCAGCGCCAGCACGTCATCGTTCCACGAGTATTCGTACGCCTTCGGCGTGGCCGTGCCGGCGGCGATGTCGTGGAACTGCCCGCCCATGACGAGCGTCCACGCGTCGTTGATTCGCTGGCGAGGATATTCGCGCGTGCCGAGCCACTCCGCGGCGACGGAAGCTTTCTCCGCCGCGTCGGCCAGCAACTCGTTCTGCCGGTTCCATCGCTTCTGATAGCTCTGCGACGTCAACGACCCGGCGGAGTGATTCGTCAACTCGAGCTCTCCTTTGTATCGCGGGAGACGCGACGCCTGCTCGGCAGGGATGTCGAGAAACATCTGCTCGGCGGTCGACGAGATCACGTGCAGCGGTCCGTCGTTCTTCGTGACGATGTCTTCGACCATCTTCACAGACGACTCTCGCGGCGACCCACCCGTGTCGCCTGTGCCGTAATAGTGATAGTCGGCGAACACACCGCTCACTTCGCCGTTGCGCTGCACGCGCGCCGGCCAGTCGACGTAGTCGCGTCCTTTGTACGTCGGATCGCTTCTGCTCAGGTCGTAACGAACGTCGCCGCTGTAATCGCCGGGATTGAACGCCGCGATTACGGTGCTGCCGTCGGGACCTTCCCACACGCCGACGTTGAACGGAATGCCGGCCGCCGATCCCCACGTGAGCTTCTGCGTCGAGAATCCCTTGATGCCGCTGTGCGCGAGGATCGCCGGCAGCGACGCCGGAAATCCGAAGCAATCGGGCAGCATGTATTCGGCGCTCGTGCGCCCGAGCTCCGTGCGAAAGAAATGATTGCCGTAGAGGATCTGGCGGATGATCGACTCGGCCGAGGGCGAGTTCACATCGCTCTCTTCCATCGAAGAGCCGGCGGGAAACCATCGGCCGGCCTTCACGAACTCTTTCATCTTCGCGAAATCGTCCGGGTAGTACTCCTTCATCATCCGATAGCGATTGGCGCCGCTGAAGTTGAAGATGTAGTGGGGATACTTTTCGAAGAGCGCGAAGTTGTCGTGCAGCGTCTTCGGGAGGAATTCGCCGATCGTGCGCGGATACTCCCATCGCCACTCCGTGTCGAGATGCGCGTAGCCGACGACATAGAGCGTCGGCGTCTTGGTCAGATCGGGATGATCTTCAGCGTAAAGCGGCGTGATGAGCAGGAGAGCGAGAAACGCGCGACGCACGTGCGGAGTGTATCAATTCAGACGGCCCGTAGTGATCGTTCACCGCGGTACGATCCCCGATATGACCGATGTGACCCGTGCCGGTGCTTTCTGGGACGAACAGTCCCGGGCGGCATCGCTGAAGTTATGGATGGCGCATGAGCCGGCCCGCCGGTATATCAACAAACTGATTTCCGGCAACGCCGATCGTTGGCCACTCGACTGGTTTCAAGAGACTTTCAACGGATTGCAATTCGATCGCGCATTGAGTGTTGGGTGCGGTGCCGGCGCTCTCGAACGCGATTTGGTTCGGCGCAAGATCTGCGCGACCGTCGATGCCTTCGACGGCTCGGTAGCGTCTCTGGCGATCGCTCGCAAGCTCGCTCTCACGGACGGGTCCATCCGGTCGGTGAGATATTACGCGGCTGATTTCAATGCCCCCATTCTTCGCAGAAAAACTTACGACGCGGTCTTCTGCCACCAGTCGCTGCATCACGTGGCGAAACTCGAGAAACTGTTTCGCGCGATTCTCTACGCGCTACGGGATGACGGCTATTTGTTCATCGACGAATACATTGGTCCCTCACGCTTCGAGTGGACTCCAGCACTTCTTGCGGCGGCGGCAAAGGTTTATCAGACTGTCGTTCCGCCAAACGCGCGCCTTTTTGAAGAGCTGCCCCCACCGATTGTTCCGGGCGATCCGTCGGAAGCGTTCCGCTCGAGTGAGATTCTGCCCCAGCTCAAACGTGGATTTGAGATCGTCGCGATGCGCCCATACGGCGGCAATCTACTGGCCGTGATCTGCCCTCAGGTTGACTGGACACAAGCGCCGCCAGACCTAATGGACACGCTCATCAGCATTGAGCAAGAACGCTTTCCGATGCACGAGACGAGCTACCACGCCGTCATCGTGGCGCGACCGAAAAAGCGCGTCCGTGCCTACATCGGAGCGAGTCGCTACTTCATCGAGCCGAAGCTGAAGCGGATCGGCAGAGAAGTTGCGCATCTCGCGCGCAGAGGTCGTCCACGCGCGAGTCAATGATTCCGGCATTGCTCGAGCTTGCGCAGGAGGAATCGTTTCTCCGGCGTCGTCGAAGGCATCTCCAGCGCCCGCGCGAAGTGCTCGGCGGCGCGAATGCGGTCGCCGGCGCGCAGTGACAGCTCGCCGAGCGTCGTCGCGAGCGGGAGATAGTCGGGGAGAGAATCGGCGATCTCTTCGGCCGCCGCGATTCCCGCCGCCGCCCCCTCGGCCATCGCCAGGGCGATCGCGCGGTTCAGGGCGACGACCGGCGACGGATTCGACGCCAGCAATTCGTCGTAGAGCGCCAGGACGCCCGGCCAGTCGGTCTCATCGAACGACGGTGCCGTCGCATGACAAGCCGCAATCGCCGCCTCGGTGTGATAGCGCGTGACGACATCACCGCGAGCCGAGCGATCGAGATGATGCATGCCGTCGGCGATCATCGACTGGTCCCATTTCGAGCGATCCTGTTCGGCGAGAACGATGAGCTCTCCCCGCGAATCGATGCGCGCCGGCAGACGCGCCGCCTGAAGCAGCATCAGCGCGAGCAGCGCATGCGCCTCTGGTGAAGAAGCGACTGCATGCTCAGCGACCGTGCGCACGAGACGGATCGCTTCGGCGCAGAGATCGCTGCGCACGAGATCCTCGCCGGTGTGAGCGCTGTAGCCCTCGTTGAACATCAGGTAGAGGACCTTCAGCAGCGATTCGCGGCGCACGGGAAGCTCATCGCGCGAGGGCATGGTCATGACGATCCGCTGCTCGCGGATCAGTCGCTTCGCGCGGACGATTCGCTGCGCGATCGCGTCGGTCCTGGTCAGAAATGCGCGCGCGATCTCGTCGACGCTGAACGCGCAGACTGTCTTGAGCGTCAGCGCGATGCGGCTCTCCTCGGGAATCGCCGGGTGGCAGCACATGAGCATCATGCGCAGCTCGTCGTCCGCCAGCTCATGCGCGAATCCGCTTTCGTCCGCGGGATATGTGCCGCTCAACGCGGCGACGATCTGCGGCTCTTTTTCGCGAAGGCTCGCCGAGCGGCGGAGCTGATCGATGGCCCTGTTGCGGGCGACCTGAAAGAGCCACGCGACCGGGTCATCCGGTACTTCGCGAAAACTCCACTGCTGCAGCGCCGTGACCAGCGCGTCCTGAACAACCTCCTCGGCCAGCGACAGATGCTCGCTGCCGAGGATCGAAGTGAGTCTGGCGACCATCCGTCCGGCGCTGTGACGGAACAGATGGTCGACCAGAGGACGGATCGCGTCGCTCACATCTCGTCGACCTGGCGGATCTCGATCGTCCCGAACTGCAGATGGGGATGATCGCCGCTCTTCCGCACGGCTTCGTCGTAATCGCGAGCCTCGATGAGCTGAAAGCCGCCGATTACTTCCTTCGACTCGACGTACGGTCCATCGGTGACGCTGCCGCGCTTCATGACACGTCCTTCACGGTCCTTGAGCTTGTTGCCGGCGAGGGTTTGGACCTTCTGACTCCAGTCGCGATAGCGCTGAACGATCTTCTGGATCTCCTCGGCGCTGTCCTTGGGGTACGTTCCGGTGTCGCGAAGCAACAGTACGAACTTGGGCATGATGTTCTCTCCTTTCAGTGTAGGAGACGAACGGGGCGCGTGGGAATCGACAAAAAAACAAGGCGCGCCGACCCCCGAGGGATTATCGGCGCGCCTCACGCGCTAGCGGTCCCCGAAAAGAAGTCCAGGGCTGGATTTTCGTTCTGCGAAAGAAGTGCCAAAGGAATTGTGCACTACATCCAGTTCGCGCCGGCCTGCAGAATCTGATCGATCGACAGCAACCGCTCCTCTCCTTTCCGGTTCACGAAGACGGAGTGGTACCACCCCTTGACGGCGACCGGCGTGAGGATCTCGTCGCCGATCCTGAGCTGCTTGCGGCTGCCGAGCTTGACGAAGACTTTCTCGTAGAGGGATCGCGTGAGGCGCGGTGAATGAGGTGGCGTCCCTTTCCGACGATCGCCGCCACGCGCGTGCCTCCGCCGATCGAGCCGCTCGCCGCGCCAGGGAGGCGCCAGCGCCTCGACGTCGCTGATGCGTCGTTTACCGGTCAGCGCCGAGAAATTTTGGAGCTCCGGCAAGACCGCGCCCCACCGAGTGGAGCGGCCGACGTCATCGTACGCGGCGGGGCGATCGGCGAGATCGAGCAGTGACGGTGTCTCGCCGTGCAGAACCGAGAACAGCAATCGGAAGCTGAACGGATCGGAGTAGCGGTGTATGGAATCGCGAAAGGCGAGAGCGGACGCGAGAGCGATGTCTCGCAACGAGCGTTTTCCGTCGTGAGTCGGCCAGATCGGCGTGCTCGGATCGCTCGTGAACGGGTTCTGGGCGAAGTGATAGTCGCGAAGCACCCAGCCGTTGCGCATCGGATGCTTGCCGGGCTTGACGCGATCGATCAGCGGAATATCGCGCTTCTCCAGCTCTTCGACGCGATACGACTTCCAGGTGATGACATCGCGAACCACTCCCACGATCATCGCCGCCGCGGCCGACATCAGGCCGGGATCGGGAGTGAAATCGAGCGTGATCTCGATGCGATCGCGCCGCGGGCGTACGCCGATTCCCGTCGAACGGCGGTTCGCGGCGGTGACGATGATCGGCACCGGCAGCAGATACGCGAGCAGCAGAGCGATCTTCTGAATGGTACGGTTGCGGTTCCGCTCCTCGCGTCCCAGCTCGAACGAGATATTGAAGTGACAACTGTACGCCTGCAGGCGTACGCGTTTGGCGGTTCGCGATTCCCAGCGGTCGAGCTGGTCGCGCACGAAGCCGATCTGCTCCCAGAGACTGCGCACGACACGCCCAGTACATTGCGGCGCGATCTCGATCACCGGCGTGACGACTTCGAGCACGCCGCCATCGAAATAGACGGCCCCTCCGGTCGGCAACTGCGACGATTTCGTCGTTCGCTTGAGCAGCGGCCGGTCGATGAATGCGGCGGGCGTGCGCCAGATGTCCTCCGGCGCAACCTCTTTGTCATCGATGAAGACCTTGAATTCGGCCTCGAGACCGATCACAGGCAGCTCGAGCTCGTTGCGATAAGGAAACCGCGGGTCGTGCTCCGCAGGCATAATCCCGATTCCACCTGCTCTCACGCAAGGAACATGCTCACGCGCATCATCGCCAAAACCGGCGAATCACTCCCCGTCATCGGCCTCGGCACCTGGAAGACGTTTGATGTGGGCGCGACGGATCGCGAGCGGCGTCCGCTCGTGGAAGTGCTGCGCCGTTTCTCGGCCGCGGGCGGGAGAGTCATCGACTCATCGCCCATGTACGATCGCGCCGAAGGCGTCGCCGGCGATCTGAGAGAGCACGTGCCCGCAGCGTTTCTCGCGACAAAGGTGTGGACGAGCGGCCGTGAGCACGGCATCGAGCAGATGAAGCATTCGATGGATCTGTTGCGCACGCGACGCATCGATCTCATGCAGGTTCACAACCTCGTCGACTGGCGGACGCATCTCCCAACGCTGCGCGACTGGAAGCGAAGTGGCCACGTCCGCTACATCGGAGTGACGCACTATCAAACCGGCGCCTTTCCGCAGCTCGCCTCGATCATGGAGAGTGAGGACATCGACTTCGTGCAGCTCCCGCTCTCGATCACGGTGCCGAACGCGGAAGAGCGTCTTCTGCCGCTGGCGATCGATCGCCGGATCGCCGTGCTCGTCAATCGACCATTCGAAGCGGGCGTGATCTTCCGCAACGCGCGCTCGCGAAAACTACCGGCGTGGGCCGCGGACTTCGGCTGCGCGAGCTGGGCCGAGATCTTCCTGCGCTGGATCGTCTCGCATCCGGCGGTGACGTGCGTGATTCCTGCGACGCGCAATCCGTCGCACATGAGCGAGAACTTGCGGGCGGGGGAGGGAAGGGTGCTGACCGCGAAAGAGCGTGAAGATTTGAGAAAGCGGGTTCTCGCGGCGGTCGGGTCGTAGGTCGTAGCTCGTCGGTCGTGGGGGCCTTTGGGCGACGAAGCCCCCACGACCTACGACCCACGACCCACGACCCATCACGTCGTGGGCGCGTTCAACCTGTAGTACACGGTCAGCTCGTGCACGACTTCCTGCTTCTCTCCATCCCTGATCATCGGCTTGAAGCGCCACGAGCGAATCGCGCGAACGGTACCGTCGACAAAAATGTCGCGCTGCGGCGGCTGGACGATGATGACTTCCTTGACGCGGCCGTCTTTGCCGATGATGTACCGCACGACCAGCTCGTCTTCCCACGAGCGCACGCGCGCATCTTCGGGATAGTTCGGATAGACCTGCGACAGCGGTAGCAGCGGAAGCTTCTTGTCGCGGTCGATGTGCACACGTCCGTCGGCCTCAGCGACCACGCCGCCGATTTTTCCGCCGAGCTTCCCGCCCTCCTCACCCTCTTTGATGCCGCCCAGAACACCATTGGCGAGGCCGTCGGCGACGCCGCCCATCACGCTGGTTGCAGCGGCAAACGCGACGGGCGCAATCTCGGGCTTCACGATCGGAATCTCGTCGGGGATCACGGTTGGCGCGAGGAAGGCCTGCGGAATCTGCATCTGCGCGGTCGTCACCGGCTCCTCGGTCTGCGCCGGTTTGGGTGGCGGGGGCGGTGGAGGGGGCGGGGGCGGAGCTTCGGAGAGGATGAATGCCACGGTGTAGACCGGAGAGGCACTGGGGAACGTCACCTGCGACAGATTCAACACGATGGCGCCGCCGGCGATGAGAGCGTGCAGCGCGAGTGAAAACGACAATGCTTCGTAAATGACCGGCCGGTTCGGACGTGAGGTCGTCGCGAGTGAGACAGTCTCGAACATGTCTTATTTGCGTGCGATGTTACACCAGCGATGCCGCGATCTGTGTGAGCTCTGCCGCGATCTCCGCGTTCGTCGCCGGTGACACCGTTGCCGAATCGAAACGAACGAGAATCGGATCGTAAACTCCGCGTTCAAAGAGAGAGGCACGAAGATCGATGAAACGTTGGCGAAGAGCGGGCGGGAGGGGGGATTTCGCCGCACGCAGCTCCTCCGCGATCGCCGCCGCGTTCTTCTTGATTTCTTCGACGGACATCATCGCTTTCTCCGTTGTGGGCGATCGGTTGTCGGTGTCATCGTACGGGTGTGGCGACGGACCGGCAACTCGTGATCTTCATCGGCCTGCAAGCCTCGGGCAAGTCCACTTACTATCGCGACCACTTTGCGGCAACACATGTGCACGTGAGTAAGGATCTGATGAAGAGCGTCCGGAATCGCGACGACCGGCAGCGGCAGCTCATCGAGGCGGCATTGGATCAGGATAAGCCGGTCGTCATCGACAATACGAATCCCACGCCGCTCGTGCGCGCTCCGCTGATCGAGATCGGACGCCGTCACGGTGCGCGCATCATCGGCTACTACTTCGACGTCCCGGTCAAGACGGTGGTGGAGAGGAATCGGCTGCGCGAAGGCAAGGCACGCGTGCCCGACGTGGCCATTTACGTGACGTCGAAGAAGCTCGTTCCGCCGAAATTCGAGGAGGGATTCGACGAGATCCATGTCGTCACCTGAACAACTCCTTCGCCGCGTCTTTCCTCCGATGTTGGCCACGCTCGCGGAGGCACCGCCGCGCGACGAGCAGAACTGGACATACGAGCTGAAGTACGACGGCTTTCGCGCCATCGCGGCGATCGTCGACGGCCGCATCGCCATGTGGAGTCGCAACGAGCTCGATCTCGCGCCGCGCTTTCCGCACATCGCCGGCGCGCTGCGCAGGCTGCGCGGTCCGGAGATGGTGATCGATGGCGAGGTGGTGGCGCTCGATGAGCAGGGCGCGCCGCGCTTTCAACTGCTGCAGCAGGGCGAGAAGCGCGAGAAGATGTTCGTGTTCGACCTTCTCTGGCTCGACGGTCGCGATCTGCGTCAGCTCAGGTACAAGGAACGACGCACGCTGCTCGAGAAACTGCTGCGCAGGACGCCGGCGCCGATCACGATCTCGCAGAGGCTCGACGAGCCGGGCGAGAAGGCGCTGGACCGCGCCAGAGAATCCGGCTTCGAAGGCATTATCGCCAAGAAGAACAGCTCCTGCTATGAGCCGCGGCGATCGCGAGACTGGCTGAAGATCAAGGCGCTCAACGAGCAGGAGTTTGTCATCGTCGGATTTCAGCCGAGCACGCACTCGTCGCGCGAGATCGGATCGCTCCATCTCGCCGTGCGCGGCGAAGACGGTCAGTACACGTACGCGGGAAAAGTCGGCACGGGCTTCTCGTACAAGCTACGCGTCTGGCTCAAGGACGAGCTGTCGAAAGACATCGTGCCGGTCACCCCGGTCAAGGGCGCGCCGCGCACGCGCGATGCCACTTGGGTCAAGCCGCGACTCGTCGGGCAGGTGGCATTCACCGAATGGACGTCGGACAATCGCCTGCGCCATCCATCATTTCTCGGATTGCGCGACGATAAGTCGCCGGAGGAAGTGGTGCGAGAAAAACCAGTGAAAATTCAAAACCCTTCGCTGCGCTCAGGGCAGGCTCCGCGGCGGGTGAGGGGCGAAAAGGTCACGCTCAGCAACCCCGACCGCCTTCTCTACCCTCACGATCGAATCACGAAACAGGACGTCGCGGACTACTACGACGCCATGGCCGAGCCGATGCTGCGCGCGCTGCGCGACCGCCCCCTCGCGCTCGAGCACTGGAACCAGGGCATCGACAAGCCGTCGTGGTTTCATCAGAACATCGGCCGAGAGGCGCCGGACTGGCTGACAGTCGTCGAGACGCCGACGCGAACGACCAGCCACAAGTTCGTCAAACACCTCGTCGTCGACAGTCGCGACGCGCTGCGCTGGCTCGCGCAGATGTCGGTATTGACGATCCACATGTGGCACTCGCGCGCCGAGAGCCTCGTCGAGCCGGACTGGATCGTGTTCGATCTCGATCCGGCGAAGGGAAAAGGAATCGAGCAGGCGATCGACGCCGCGCTCGTGATGCGCAAAGTTCTCGAGAACCTCGATCTGCCGAGCGTCCCGAAAACCTCGGGCAAGCGCGGCATCCATGTCTTCGTGCCTCTCGTTTCCGGCTACACGCACGAGCAGGCCAACGAGTTCGCCTGTTCGGTCGCTGCCGCTGTGACATCGAAGGTGCCGACGATGACGGTCGAGCGCAGTCTCGCGCAGCGGCGTGGTCGCCTTTATCTCGACTGTATGCAGAACGCGTACGGCAAGACCATCGTTGCGCCGTATTCGCTCCGCGCGATCGACGGTGCGCCGGTCTCTGCGCCGCTCAAGTGGAGCGAAGTGACGAAAAAGCTCGATCCTCTGAAATTCAATCTGCGCACGATGCCGAAGCGCCTCGACAAAGCCGGCGACCTCTTCGAGGACGTGTTCAAGAAGAAGGCGCGGCTGCCGAAACTCACCTGAACTGAAATGGAATCGCTCTCGTAGCCACAAGAAAATGGGGGAGAGCGCGATGAGCAAGACCTGGGACGTCGCCGTCAAGGGGAAGCGTCACTCTGTCACGGTCGAGCCGGCCGAAAGCGCACCGGGCCAAACGAATTCGAGCTCGAGCAACTCGACCGCGATGTCGCGCAGATGTCTGCCGCCGCGTTTGCCGCGACGGGGGATGCCGAGGCACTCGATCTCGGCAAACCTGGCGAGGATCACAGGAAGGTCGCGCTGGCCATCGGCGCGCTCATCATGTGAGGAACGGGGCCGAGCTATCCAAAGCTCGCCGCCAAACGCATGGAAGAAGTTCTCACGAATATGAAAGTGGGCACACGTCCGGAATCGGAGTGGGCCTGGCCCGTTTGGGCCCGCAAC
>DASXRT010000024.1:0-11520 GCA_036506455.1 Thermoanaerobaculia bacterium | reverse complement strand
CGGTGCTTCCGCGCGAGCTCGACCTTCGTGGAGCTGAGCTCAGGGAAGGTGGCACGAGAGCAGCGTGCGACTCTGCATGCTCTGGTCCCGTCTCGGGCGATTTGCGATTTCAATTCATCGCCGTCGCGGGCTATGGCGGAGTGATACGTTGGTCAGACGCCAAATGCATTTCCGGATCCTTGACCTGACCTCGGATCGCTCGGACTTAGTGAATGGCGCGGCCGCGCTGCTTCACGATGCTTTCCGCGACCGGACTCACGACTAGCAGGATCTCGACTCGGCTCGTCAGGAGGCTCTCGAATCGCTGAGCGAAGGCAGGATCAGCCGCGTAGCCTGTCGACGCATCCGGCTCCGTGATCGGATGGATCGGGGGTATTCGGATGTATTCCGGCCCTGGGAAATTCATCCGCTCGTTGGAGCGGCACAGCATCGCCGCCACGGCGTCGGCCGGGCATTGATTCGGGACCTCGAAAAAATCGTGTCCGAGAAGGGCGCGCTTACAGTGTGGGCGGGGAGTGACGACGAGAACGATGAGACGAGCTTGAGTGGCGCTGACCTCTACGAGGATCTGCCAAGCGCCATCCGGGATGTTCGGACCTCGAGAACGCATCCGTACGAGTTCTATGTCCGAGTCGGTTTCAAGATTCTCGGCGTCCGCCCGACGCGAACAGCGTTGGCAAGCCGGACATTTTTCTTGCGAAACGTGTGACACGCCGGCTAACTCGTTGCAGCAGCCGTCCCGTCGGGCCGAGGCGAGGACGTTTCGACTAGTTTTACTCGTTTGGGCGTGGTGTACCGGCGCAGCATTCGGACGGAAAGGGGATGGAGACGGTATGCGACCGATCAGCGTCCCGGGGTAGCATCGTGCGTCATCATGCACTCTTCTTTCACTCATGCGAGACGCGTGGCCGGCTTCAGTTGGCCGCTCTATGCCGGCTCGGCCGTCGCGATCGTGATCGCCGCGATCGTGTCGCTACTGCCGGTCACAACGCTTGGACTTCGTCTCGCCGCCGCGGCGGCGATCGTCGTCATCGCGTGGTTCGTGTCTGCGTCCTTCCTGGCATTCCACTGGATGTTCGATCGCTCCGAGCTTCTCGACGGGACGTGGTTGAGGTCGGAGGTCGGTTCTTCGCCGCGGCGATGGGTTCAGATCAGCACAGGACTGGAAGAGACGACTCTTCCGCTGCAGAACGTTTTTCCTGACGCGGAAGGGCGCATGATCGATCTCTACGATCCGGCGACGATGACCGAGCCGGCGCTGACGCGCGCGCGCAAAGAGAGATTGGCCGGCGCGTCCGGAATCGCTGCGATTGAAGATGGCTGGGGAGACGTCGTGCTCGTGATGCTTGCGGCTCATGAGATTCGCGATGCGAGTGCGCGAGAGCGCTTCTTCGCAGAGGTGGCGCGGATCGCCTCTTCAGATGGTCGGGTGGTTCTCGTCGAGCACTTGCGCGACGTGATCGCTGCCGCCGCATTCGGACCGGGAGTGTTTCATTTCTTTCCGCATCGCGAGTGGCTTCGGCTGGGTAAGCTGGCGCGGTTGGAGCTCGTGCGCGAGCGGCCGATCACGCCGTTCATTCGCGTCTTCATCTTCGCCGCTACTAACGCCTAGCGCGCCGCGCCCAGTCCGGCCAGCCGGCCGCTCGCCCAGGCCCATTGAAAGTTGTAGCCGCCGATTTTTCCATCGACGTCGAGGATCTCACCGCAAAGAAAGAGATCGGGACGAAGGCGGCTTTCCATCGTCTTCAGATCGATCTCCGACAGGGGAACACCTCCCGCCGTCACCTCCGCGTAGTCGAATCCGCGATCGCGCGATACGGGAAGCTCGAAGTCGGTGAGCGTTCGCGCGATCTTTCTTCGCTCGTCGCGCGACAACTTGCTGATCGATCCCGCGGGCGCGATCTCTTCGAGAATGCGCTCGGGCACTGACCCGCGCAACGCGCTGACGGCCGTCGCGCGCGGATTCGTTCGCCCGCGATCGACGAGGAGGCGGTCGATCGACTCGAATGTTTCGCCGGGGACGAAATTCACGACGAGGCTCGCGTCGCCTTCTCGCCGCGCGGCGATCCAATGACGGCTGACGTCGAGAACGACCGGTCCGCTCACGCCGAAGTGCGTCAGCAGCATCGAGCCACCTTCGCGCCGGAGAACGCGACCTCTTCGCACGGAGAGCTCGACCTCCGCACTCGTCCCGCTGAGCCGCCGGATCCAATGATCCCCTTCGATGATGAGCGGCACGAGCGCCGGAAATGTCTGCGTGATGCTGTGACCGAAAGAGCGCACGATCTCGTAGCCGTGGCCGTCGCTGCCGGTTTTGGGAACGCTGCGCCCGCCGGTGGCGATGATCACGCGCGAGGCCTCGAGCGTACCGTTGATTGCGAAGTGCCCCTCATCCGGCCTTCGGCCACCTTCTCCCCGCTGTCGCGGGGAGAAGACGCTGATGGTTTCGACGCGATAGCTCGTCTTCACCTCGACGCCACGGCTCGCCGCCTCCGCGATCAGCGCGTCGAGCACTGTGCGCGCGCGATCGCTGACCGGGAACAGCTTCCCCGTTTCTTCGCGCTTGAGGCGGACGCCCATCGATGCGAACCATTCGATCGTCTCCTCGACGGTGAACGAGCGCAGGACTTTCGCGATCGCGTTCTGATTGCCGTTGAAGTCATCGCGCGTGACGACATCGTGGGTCACGTTGCATCGGCCGCCGCCGGAGATGAGGATTTTCGCGCCGAGCTTCTTCGCGCTGTCGAGAGCGACGACATGCGCGCCCGCTTGGGCCGCGAAGATCGCCGCCGTCAGACCGGCGGCGCCGGCGCCGACGACAGCGATGTCATACACGCTCGATATCGCGAATGAGCGCGCGGCTCCACAAGTACGCGAGCAGCGGTCCCACGATCACGCTGAGCCGGTTGTAGCGCCACGCCCCTTGCCAATCGCCGCGCAACGCCGATGCGATCGCGCGCGTCATTCCGCAGCCCCAGCACGGCAGTCCCATCCTCCTCAAGAGACAGACCCTGGGCGCTCGTTCGAGCAACGAGATCGGTACGAGCGCCCACACCAGAGGAACGACGATGAGAAACGCCAGGCGGACGATCCCCTCACTTTTTGAGGAGGGGCTGTCCGTTCGCATCCACAAACTTGCCGGTGATGATGTTGATCAGATCGATGATCGCCCAGACGAGGCAACCACCGGCGGTCAAAAGCTGCACGACCGCGGTGCCCGTGTGACCAGTGTAGAAACGATGAGCTCCGAATCCGCCGAGGAAAATGCACAGCAGGAGGGTGGTGAGCCAGTCTTTCTGTTGCGCCGGGGCCGATGGGGTCGTCGTCGCCATATGTACTGCTCCTTTTCTATTGAGGTTGCGACAGCATCATAACGCTCACGCTATAGTCGCGGCGATGCGAAGACTGCGTTTCGTTCTCCTCGCCCTCCTCGTTCCCCTCGCCGCGCAAGCGCGCACGGCTGCCGAGCTGCAGCTCGCGCTCAAGAAGCTCACGGTCGTCGGCAGCGCGCTGTATGTCGCCGCGCACCCCGACGACGAGAACACGGCCATGCTGGGCTGGCTCAGCAACGACCGGCTCGTGCGCACGGGTTACCTGTCGCTCACCCGCGGCGACGGCGGCCAGAATCTCATCGGCGACGAGAAAGGCGAGCTCCTCGGCATCATCCGCACGCAGGAGCTGCTGGCGGCGCGACGGATCGACGGCGCGGAGCAGTTCTTCTCGCGCGCGCTCGACTTCGGTTTCAGCAAATCGCCGCAGGAGACGCTGTCGATCTGGGATCGCGACAAAGTTCTCGCCGACGTCGTGTGGGTCATTCGGAAATTTCAGCCCGATGTGATCATCACGCGCTTCCCGGCGACCGGCGAAGGTGGTCATGGGCATCACACGGCTTCGACGATCCTCGCGGAAGAAGCATTTCGTGCCGCCGGCGATGCGACGCGTTTTCCCGAACAGTTGCAGTTCTTGAGCGTGTGGCAACCGAAGCGCATCTTCTGGAATCGATTCTCGTTCCAGCGCCTCGATCCGAACGCGCCCGAGCTGGCCAACGACGTGCGCGTCGACCTCGGCGCGTACAACCCGCTGCTGGGTCGCTCCTACACCGAGATCGCCGGCGAAAGCCGCAGCATGCACAAGAGCCAGGGCTTCGGCGCAGCGGAGCGTCGCGGGACTCTCACGAACTATCTCAAGCTGACCGGCGGCGATCCGGCGAAGAGTGACGCGTTCGAGGGCGTCGACCTCACGTGGTCGCGCTACGCGGGCGGCGAGCGCGTAGGCGCGCTTCTGCAACAGGCTTACGACACCTTCGATGTCCACGATCCGTCGAAGACGATCCCGCTGTTGCTCCAGGCATTGCCGGAGCTCGATCGACTCGGGGCCACCGACGCGTGGTCTTCGCGCACGAATCCGTGGATCGAGGTAAAGCGCCGCGAGCTGCTCGAAGCGATTCGAGGATGCGCGGGACTCTCGATCGATGTCAGCGCCGCCGACTCCGCGGTCACACCGGGCGGCGAGATCGGCGTCAGCGTCACGGTCGTGAATCGATCGGACTTTCCGTTCGTACTGTCGACAGTGGCGTCGCCGTATGCGGCACCGGGCAAAGCGCCGGGCGCCCCGCTGAAAAACAATCAGCCGGTGAAGACCGACATCACGATCAAAGTGCCGGCCGACTATCCATATTCGCAGCCATACTGGCTGCGCAAGCCGCCATCGAAGGGAATGTTCAACGTCGACGAGCAGACGCTGATCGGCCGTCCGGAAAATCCGCCGGCGATTCCGATCACGGTCTCGCTTTCGATCCCGCCGATGCAGACATTGATCTATACCGTGCCCGCCGTCTACCGCTGGGTCGACGCGGTGCGCGGCGAGCAGGTGCGCAATGTCGATGTCGTGCCTGACGTCACGGCGAACCTCGATGAACATGTCTACCTCTTCCCCGACGCGAAGCCGAAGAGCGTCGCCGTGAAACTGCGAAGCTTCGCCGGCGCAATCGACGGGAAGGTCTCACTGCTGGTGCCGGGCGGATGGCGTGTGTCGCCCGAATCGGTACCGATGTCATTCAAGAACAAAGGCGAGGAGGCGGACGCGAAGTTCGTCGTCACGCCGCCGTCAGCGGAAAGCAGCGGCACATTGCGCGCGGAAGTCGATGTCGCCGGGAGAAAGCTGTCCTACCAGCTCATCGATATCGATCATCCGCACATCCCGGCGCAGCGTGTCTTCGGCGCTGCAGAATCGAAACTCATGAGGATCGATCTGAAGCGACGCGGACAACACATCGGCTACATCATGGGATCGGGCGATGAGATTCCCGATTTCCTGCGACAGGCCGGATACGACGTCACGCTGCTCGGTGACGACGATCTCGATGCTGCGAACTTCGCACGCTTCGACGCGATCGTGACCGGCGTGCGCGCGTACAACGCGCGCCGGGCGATGCGCACGGCGCATCCGAAACTCCTCGCCTATGCGCAGAACGGCGGCACGCTCGTCGTTCAGTACAACAGCACGAATCCGCAACCGCTGCTCGTCGATCCGCCGGGACCGTATCCGTTCAAAGTGACGTCGGAACGCGTCACGGTCGAAGAGGCGCCGGTGAAGATGATCGATCCCGCGCAGCCATTGCTCACGACGCCCAACAAGATCTCTGTGAGCGATTTCAACGGCTGGGTGCAGGAGCGCGGCGTCAACTTCACGAATGCCTGGGACCCGAAGTATCACACCGTGCTCGAGTCGCACGATCCCGGCGAGAGCGATCATCCCGGCGGAGAGCTGTATACGCGATACGGCAAAGGCGTCTTCATCTACACGTGCTACGCGTGGTTCCGGGAGTTACCGGCAGGAGTACCGGGAGCGTATCGACTATTTATCAATCTCGTTTCTGCCAGGTAACGTCGGCCGGTCCACAATTGCACGTTCATGCGCGATGACCGGAAGTTCTGGCGGCGCATGTATGCCGCCGTTCTGCTGAATCTCGCGTTTCTCATCGCGCTTTTCTACGCCTTCACGAAGGCGTTCGCATGAGAGCCGCCGACTGGGTCGTCCTCATTGCGACGCTGCTCTTCATCGTCGCGTATGGACTGTGGAAAGGACGACGGCAAGGCGGTCTCGACGCTTATCTGCTCGCTGATCGCCAGCTCCGCTGGTGGACCGTCGCGCTTTCCATCATGGCCACGCAGGCGAGCGCGATCACGTTTCTGTCGACGCCGGGCCAGGCCTACGTCGACGGCATGCGCTTCCTCCAGTTCTACCTCGGCCTTCCGATCGCGATGGTCATCCTCTCGATCACCGCGGTGCCGATCTATCACCGCCTGAAGGTCTACACGGCGTACGAATACCTCGAGACGCGATTCGGCGTGGGCACGCGCACGCTGACGTCGATGCTCTTTCTGATTCAGCGCGGCGTCTCCACCGGCATCACTCTCTACGCGCCCGCTCTGATCGTCTCCGTGATCCTCGGCTGGAACATTCACGTCACGACGATCGCCACCGGCGCGTTGGTCATCCTCTACACCGCAAGCGGCGGTACACGCGCCGTGAGCTGGACGCACGTTCATCAACTGCTGATCGCGCTCGCCGGCATGACGGTGGCGCTCGTGATCGCTGTGCACTCGGTACCGGTTTCGTTCTTCGACGCCGTACGGGTGGCTGGTCGCATGGGCCGGCTCAACGCCATCGATTTTTCATTCGATGTCACGACACCGTACAACTTCTGGTCGGGGATCTTCGGCGGACTGCTCGTCGCGCTGTCGTACTTCGGCACCGATCAGTCGCAAGTGCAGCGTTATCTGACTGGATCTTCGGTCGCCGAGAGCCGCATGGGCTTGCTCTTCAACGGCTTCGTCAAAGTGCCCATGCAGTTCTTCATTCTCTTTGTCGGAGCGATGGTGTTCGTCTTCTATCAGTTCGTCGCGCCGCCGCTGTTTTTCAATCCGGTCGAGAGAGCGCGCGTCGCATCGAGCCGTTTCGGCCACGAGTACGCGCAACTCGAGCGACAACACGAGCAGATCGTCGCCGCGAAACGGAGTGCCGCTCTGCGGCTCGACACGATTCGACTTCGTGCGTTGCAGCGGCAGGAGTCGCTCGTCCGCGACGAAGCGATGAAGCTGATGAAGCGCAACGATCTCGCCGCCGACACGAACGACACGAACTACGTCTTCCTCGCATTTGTGATGCGCAATCTGCCGGCCGGTGTCGTCGGCCTCGTCCTCGCAGCGATCTTCTGCGCCGCGATGTCCGCAACCGCGTCGGGACTCAATTCCCTCGCTTCGACGTCCGTCATCGATGTCTATCGACGTCTGATCGTCCGTGACGCCACGGAGCATCACTACGTCGGCGTATCAAAATGGCTCACGGTCTTGTGGGGTGTCTTCGGAATCGCCTTCGCGGAATTCGCCAGCCGCCTCGGATCGCTCGTCGAAGCGGTGAACAAACTCGGATCGCTCTTCTACGGAACGATCCTGGCGATCTTTCTTCTGGCGTTTTATTCGAAGAGCGTCAGCGGCACCGCGGCCTTCACCGGCGCGCTCCTCGGCGAATCGGCCGTCGCGCTCTGCGCCGCGTTCACGAACATGGCCTGGCTGTGGTGGAACGTGATCGGGTGTGTGGTGGGGGTGGTGGCGGCGCTCGGCATCGAACGTTTGCTCAGACCTGCGCCGATCGCCGTCCCGACGAACGGTCGCCGGCGCAATCAAGCACCGCTTTGATTCGTCTCTTCAACGGTATGGAAGAGGACCTGGAGCCGCTGCTTCAATCGGCGTTTCGCTACGCTCTCGCGCTGACCCACGACGCCGCCGAGGCTCAGGATCTGGTTCACGATTCGTGCGTGGCCGTGATGAACGCCGGCGCAAAATGGGACAAGCCATATCTCTTCGCCGCCGTTCGCAATCGCTACATCGATCGCTACCGGAAGAGTCGCAAACTCCTCTTCGTTCCGATCGAAGGTGATCAGGCGGCCGCGGAAATCGCCGACGAATTTGCAGCCGAGCCGGACGTCATCGAGTTTGACTCGCTTCACCGTGCCCTGGAAATGCTTCGGCCCGACGAGCGGGAAATGCTGTTCCTTTCCGCGGTCGAAGGCTATACGGCGCAGGAAATCGCCGACATGACCAGCCGTCCTCGCGGAACGATCCTCAGTCTTCTGCACCGCACGAAACAGAAACTGCGCAGACTTCTGCGGCACCCCGGCGCGGAGGCACGATCATGAGCTCCGATCTCGACCGTCACGTGAAGGAGTACTACGAGTCGAAGCGGCTTCCTCCGCAGACTGTCGAAGACCTTCGAGCCCTCGTCGCGGGTGGCCCGAAGGCGCGCCGATCACGCGTCGTGCGCTGGCTGCCGGTTGCGGCGGTCGCCGCACTTGTCTCGTTGGCGATCGCGATCCCCTTCAGTCGCCATGCCGCCGCGAATCGCCTTTCGGAACGGATCGCGCGCGAAGCAGCACGGATCTACAGCCAGCACCTCAGAGTCGAGATCGCAGCCGCGGATTACGCCACTCTCCGAACACGGATGAAGAGTCTCGGCTTCGTGCCGGTCGAGTCCGCAAATCTCGCTCCGATGCGCATGCGACTGATCGGCGCCCGCTACACCTCGCTGGCAGGCCGGCCTGCCGTTCAACTCGAGCTCATCGATGCGAAGGGCGAGCTCTGCACATTGATCCAGACAACAGCGGAGGACGTACAGATCGCGAATCGCCAGGCGCAATATCAGATCGACGGACTCCTCATCGACGTCTGGAAGGAAAAAGGGCTCGTCATGGTGCTCGCGCGTCCGGCCTGACGCAATCAGCGATCGCCTTCGTTCGTCATCCGATCAAAGGAGATCGAATGATGAACGGACCAGTCGAACCAGTGAAAGGTATCCATTGGGGTCGCGCTCTCGTCGCCGGCCTCGTCGCCACTGTCGTCATGACGATCGTCGGCGTGTTCCTCGGCATGAATTTCATGAAGAGCCTCGGATCGATGCTGATGCCGCAGGCGAGCATAAGCATTCAATACGCCGTGGGCGGGGCGATTCACCTGACGATCGGTCTCGTCTACGGCGTGATCTACGCGTGGCTGGTCGGGCGGGTCAGTGAATGGCCGCGAGCCGTAAAGGGAATCGTCTACGGACTCGCTATCACAGCGATTGCGCTCGCAGCGATGCCACTGCTGTCGTCGATGACTGGTGGCGGCGGGAAGGGAGCGGGGAATCCGTGTCACATGAAAGCGATGAATCCCTGTCAGATGAAGATGCCGGCAAAAACCGCGAAGAATCCGTGTCACGGCGCCGGCAATCCGTGCAATCCATGCGGCGGCGGATCCGCTGGACCTTACAGCGGCGCGATGAGCATCGTGATGCACCTCGCTTACGCCCTGCCTCTGGCATTCGCGTATGGGCGCGGCCGGTAGAGTCGCGTCTGCAGCGATCGTCGCGGTGATCGCATTGGCTGCAACTGCAGTTTGGGCGGAGTGGCGGACGAGAATCGAGCCGGTAAGTGCAGCGTGGGGTGGTGGTCGAGACCGGATGATCGACGACGGCATGGTCCTCGTGCCCGGCTCTGACTTTCTGATCGACCGACTTGAGGTGACGAACCGGCAGTTCGAAGCATTCACACGTGCCACCAGATATGTGACCACGGCCGAGCGGGAGGGTGGTGGGTGGGTGTATCGCGGAGGAGAACCCGACTGGGAGTACGTGCGCGGCGCGAGCTGGCGACATCCGCTCGGGCCGCGCAGCTCGATCACCGCGGCTGTGAATCATCCGGTCGTTCTTGTTTCGTGGCACGACGCCACCGCTTACGCGAGCTGGGCGGGCAGACGCCTGCCCAGGGAAGCGGAGTGGGAGCTTGCCGCGCGGGGCGAGACATCCGATCCCTCGCGCGACGCAAGCGCGAATGTGTGGCAAGGAACATGGCCACGGAAGAACGCGCTGCGCGATCGGTTCTTCTACACCGCGCCGGTCGGTTCGTTCGCACCGAATACACTCGGCCTGTACGACATGATCGGCAATGTCTGGGAGTGGACGAGCGACTGGTACGACGACGACAGGCAGGAACGTGTCGCGCTCGGCGGATCGTGGTTCTGCTCCGCGAATTACTGCGGCGGGTATCGGCCCGGCTTTCGAGGAAAAAGCCCGCCGGGGCGGGCTTTCAACAACCTCGGTTTTCGCTGTGCGAAAGATCGGTGATCGCTCACTTCTTCCAGCTATCGAGCTGTTTGCGGATCTCTCCCGCGAAGTCCTTGTCGTCGGGACCCGCTTTCGATAACGCGATCTCGCCGGCGCGAACGGCGTCGGCGGTGCGACCCTGCTTTTGCAGCAGCCGCGCCTTCAGCCACAGTGTTCGGATGTTCTCATTCGCTTTGAGCGACTGATCGGAATACTTCTGCGCGTCGTCGAGCATGTTGTTGTCGAGCGCGAACTGCGCGGCGCTGAGCGGCGTGCGCCAATCGTCGGGCTTCGCGGATGCGACGGCCGATCGCGCCGATTCAGCCACTTTCGCCGTGGTCCCCGTCTCGACTGTGAATGGCACCGCGAGGTTTTCCCAACGCAGCACGACCGCCGCTTTGTCGGTCGACACCTGCGGCACCTCGAATGTGAACGATTCGCGGAAGTCGGCCTTTTCGGGTTTCGCCGTCACGCGCAGCGCGTCCTTCGACTGGTCGTAAGTGAAGGCTCCCCACATGTCCGCGGCTTTGTTGAAGATCAGCGTCCATGAATCTTTGCCGGGAATGGAAGCCAGGCTGTACGTTCCCTTCGGAAGCGGCTGACCGTTGATCTGCACGTCGTCGCTGAACGCGATCGTCGTGGCCTCGTTCGCGCCGGTGCGCCAGACCTTGTCGTAGGGAACGAGTGCGCCCCAGATCTGACGTCCCTTCACGCCCGGCCGGCTGTAGGTGATCGTCATGTCGGTGAGGCCGATCGTCTGCATCACGCTGGCCTTCTGGCTCGGCCGCGGATAGCGAACCTGCGGCGTTTGCGGCTGCTGCGCGTGCACGCTGAGCGTCATGAGCAGCGCGAGAATCAGAAATGTCGTCTTGCGCATCTTCATCCCTCCGTTTTGAGGTCGTTACATTACCATCGCCTTCGAAAGCGGCGGCAAGCCGCCGCACTCCAAGTCACTCCCACGTGATCCAGTAGAACTGCAGTCTCCGCTTCTCGCCTCGCCCATCGGTGATCACCGCTTGCACGTCGGTATCGACCGGCACGTGCGGTGGACGACCGGCGAGCGAGCAGATAAAACGAACTCCCCTGTTATCCGGGACGACACCGGCGGGAACACGCACGCGACCATCTTCGAAGAGGAGCTCTGCGCCGCGGATGCCGAACGGCGAGGACGCGAACCCGGAGAAGACGCGCGGCCCGCGCGCGAAGCCGGACGGCGGATCGAAGGACCCGACGGTCCATGGAGTGCGTACCGGCCTGCCGACGACGAAGTCATCGACGTCCGTCGTGCGCCGTCCGCCGCCGTGAAGCGAGAATACCCAATCGCCGCCGATTCCGTCCTTGAACCGCTGCACGAACGAGATCTGCCGGCGATCGAGCTCG
>DASXRT010000023.1:0-10784 GCA_036506455.1 Thermoanaerobaculia bacterium | reverse complement strand
CTTCGCGCACGAATCGTGCGGCCAATGCACGCCGTGCCGCGAAGGGACGAACTGGCTCGAGTCGATCCTCGACCGCATCGAGCGTGGGGGAGGACGACCTGAGGACGCCGAGCTTTTACTCGATATGTCCGACAACATCGGCGGGAAGTCGCTCTGCGCGCTCGGTGACGCAGCGATCGGCCCGGTGATTTCCTCAGTGAAGAAATTCCGCGACGAGTACCTCTACCACGTCGAGCACAAGAGGTGTCTGCCGGAGACGACTCGCTATCGTCGGCGCACTGATGCGTGAGCCTTGGAGTGCGGCGGCTTGCCGCCGCCTTCAAAGGCAGTCCTGATCACTTTGCCAAGACCCGCCGATCGCCTGCGGTATCATCCTTTTCGCATGAACCGTCTTGTAGAAGTCACTCTGGCAATCGCTTTCGTCCTCGTCGTCGCCGGTTGCGCGGCCATCAGCCGGCAGAAGGCGCAGCCTCCCCGTCCCGACGATCTTCAGTTCCATAATCTGCAGGTACTTCCTCAGAACATCACGCACGACGAGTTGATCACCACGATGCGCCGCTTCGCGCAGGCCCTTGGTGTGAAGTGCAATCACTGCCACGCGCCACTGCCCGGCGATCCATCGAAGTTCGACTTCCCGTCTGATGCAAAGCCGCAGAAAGCCTCGGCGCGCATCATGATCAAGATGACCGGCCGCATCAATCGCGAGTACATACCGCTGATCGAAGAGGCATACACGACGGTTTCATGCTGGACCTGCCATCGCGGAAGGACGCAGCCGGATATCGTGCCGTCGCTGCCGCCCGAGGAAGCGCACTAGGTCGTGGGTCGTGGGTCGTAGGTACCGGGGGCCGTAGCGTTTCTGCGATGCCGCCCCGGTACCCACGACCTACGACCCACGACCTTGCAGTCGATTCCTCCAATCCTCCGTATATAGCTCTCAGATGACGGCGATCGTCACCGAGGCGAACGTGGTAACGCCGCTGGACCGCGCCCGCACGGGCGACGGCGATGCCTTCGCGACGATCGTCTCGGAACATGAGGCCATGGTGTTCAGTCTCGCGTATCACTTCTTCAACGACCGGTCACGCGCCGAAGAGATCGCGCAGGATGTCTTTCTGCAGCTCTACCGGAGCCTGGACTCGATCGAGACTTCGGACCATCTGACACACTGGCTTCGACAAGTCACGACGCGACGCTGCATCGATCACCTGCGACATGCGAGATTGCTCCGACCCGTACCGCTGGAAAGCGCCGAAGAACTGGCATCGCATGACCGTTCCCTCGATCCGCTTCTCGATCGCAAGTTACGAAAGATGATTGCCGATCTGCCGGACGTTCAGCGCGTCATCGTGACGCTCCGATATCAGGAAGATCTCGATCCGTCCGAGATCTCCCGCATCGTCGACATGCCTGTGAACACGGTGAAGAGTCATCTGCATCGCGCGCTGCAGTCGCTGCGGCGCAAACTGGGGGAACACTGATGGATCTCGAAGAACAACTGAAAGCAGCGCTGCGTCGAAAGCAGCCTTCGGCCGATTTCGCGTCGCGGGTAATCTCCAGCGCCTTGGCCCCGCGAAGCACGACCGTCGCCCGGCGCTCCGCGCGTGTCGCCGCCGCCCTGATGCTCACCGCACTCCTCGGCGGCTGGGCCGTCCACGAAATCGCCGAGCGTCGCGCCGGCGAACGAGCACGCGCAGAGGTCCTGCTCGCGCTGCACATCGCCGGATCGAAAGTTCGATACGCAAAGACGCAGGTTCACGGAATTGGACACTGAAGGAGTGGATCACATGAAACGATCGCTGGTCTTGCTGTTTCTCACCGCGTTGGCGCTGCCTGCGTCGGCGCAACAGATCAATCTGGAGTTTCCCGGTCTCGCGGACCGGGCCGCGGAAGTCGTCGACGTGACACTCGACGCTCGCATGCTTCGTCTGGCGTCGAGGTTTCTGTCGGACGATCGGGAAGAGCGCACTGTGCGAGACATGATCCAGAAGCTCCAGGGGATCTACGTGCGCAGCTACGAGTTCGATCACGAAGGGGAGTACGACCGCAAAGTTATCGATCATGTGCGCTCGCAGCTCGGCACGGGCTGGAACAAGATCGTCAACGTCCGCAGCCGGACGCGCGAGAATGTCGAGATCTACACGCAGACCCGCGATGACGCCATTACGGGCCTGGTCGTGATCTCGGCAGAACCGAGAGAGCTGACGATCGTAAACATCGTTGGACCAATCGATCTCGACCGGCTCGCCGATCTGGAAGGACAATTCGGCATCCCGAAGATCTCGAAGGAACGAAAGGAACGATGATGAGCCGCCGCCTCGCGTTCGCGCTTCTCACTCTGCTGCTGGCTGTTCCTGCTCACGCCGGCTTCGATGACATCGTCTACGCCCTCGAGTCGCGCCTCGGCCACTCCACGTGGATTCCGTTCTTCGGCCTGGCGCGGTCGGTGGTCCGCATCGCGCATCCGGAAGGCGTCCATGACGTCCAGCTCGCTGTGTTCGACGGCAAGGGAGCACTCGATCCGCTGGAGCTCGAGAGGTTGATGAACACACGTGTGGGCCGCGATTTCACGCCGCTGGTTCGTGTCCGCTCACGACACCAGCATGAGGCCACGCTCATCTACGCGCGTCCTCTGCGCGGCTATCTGGAGCTGATGGTTCTGAGCAGCGACGGCGACGATACTGTCCTGGTTCGCGTGGTCGTCGATCCCGATGTCGTCACTCGTTACCTGGACGACGATCCTCGATCGGTAGCGCTCGTCGCGCGTCGCTGACGGTAGTAGAATCGGGCCTTCTCCAAGATGGCCCGCTACGAAGAACGCGACGACTCGTACGATCTTCTGAATCACTACCTCCAGGAGATTGCGAAGATCCCCCGGCTCACCCCCGAGCGCGAACGCGAGCTCGGCCGGCGCGTGCAGCAGAACGACAAGGCGGCGCTCGAAGAGCTGGTCAAATCGAATCTCCGCTTCGTCGTCTCCTACGCGAAGCGATACCGCAACGCGCACGTGCTCTTCCTCGATCTGATCAACGAGGGAAACATCGGCCTCATCCACGCGGCGAAGAAGTACGACCCGGAGAAGAACGTCAAGTTCATCACGTACGCCGTGTGGTGGATCCGGCAGGCCATTCTGCACGCGCTGTCCGAGCAGGGAGGCGCATTCCGTCTCCCGCCCAAGCGCGCGAACCTCATGTACCGCCTGGAGAAGGCCATCTCCGCGTCGATGACCGACGGAAGCCGCCTTCCCACGCCGGAAGAGCTGGCGACGGAGCTCGGCGTCACGGTCAAGGAAGTGCAGACGTTGATGCACGCCAACACCGACAACTTCTCGCTGAACGCGGAGCTCGACGACGAATCGCACACGGAATTGGCCGATGTCATCGAGCAGACGACAATTCCCTCCGCCGAGGACGAGATGCAGGAGCAGTCGCGGCGCGAGGAGTTACTCGCACACATGTCCGAGCTTTCGCCCAAGGAGTGCCTCGTCCTCACGCTGCGACATGGCGTAAGCGATAACGTTCCGAAGCGCGTCGCCGAGGTGGCGGACTTTCTGAATCGCACGGCGGAAAACGTGGGCGAGGTTCTCTCCAGCGCAACTCGGAAGATCTGCGAGAAGCTGCAGATGGCGGAGAGCGAGCTCGCCGTTCTCCTCTTGAACACGAATCCGAATCCCGATGCGTGGGAGCACTTCTGGAAGAAGATCGGCGATCTCACGCCCGGAATGTCGCCGCAGATCGACGGCCGGCGCATCGAGTTCCTGCAGACGCATCGCCAGCAGGGAGCGGTGCAGCGCGCGGTCGACGAGCTGACGCTCGAGGAGAAGACGATCCTCAAGCTCCGCTACGGCGTGCTGCAGGATGACGAGCTCACGCTGCGCGACATCGGCGAGATCCTCGGTCTCTCGCGCGAGCGAGTGCGCCAGATCGAGTCGCGTGCCGAGGCGAAGTGTCGGCGGAGTGTTCGCCGGAGTTGAGTCGTGGCTGATCTCGCGAATCCACCCATGGGTCGCCTCGACGCCGTTGACGTGGGCCCGAAAAAGCTGACCGTGCAGACGGAGTTCTTCCCGAATCCGAACTGGCGCATCGAGACCAAGGTCTACCTCGGCGGCGCGCTGAAGAAGGTCTATACCGAAGACCTCTCCACCACGCCGGAAGCCGAGCTACAGCGCCGCGTGAACGAGTTTCATCAGACGAAGCTCGACGAGATCGTGGACGGTCTGCGGCGCATGTCGCAGTAGCCTTGGAGTGCGGCGGCTTGCCGCCGCCTTCCGAATGCGTCTTGAACATCTTACCGAACTTGACGAAGACCACTGGCGCGGCGAGTTCGCGCAGCAGAACTGGATCTTCGGCGCGCTCACTCTCAGCGTCACGCTGCCCGAGCTCTCCGGCGGCACGCCGGCCCTGCGGGAAATGCATTTCGGCTATTACCTGCAGCCGCTGCATTTGAATGCCGATGATCGGGAAGACCTACCGCGCAAATTGTTGTTCGTGCTGGCGAGGCGCAAGCCGCCGCTCGATTTCCTCGAGCTCTCCGGCGCCGGCATCCGCATCCCGCACGCGTTTCCTCCCGGATTCACGCTCGCGTCGGTTCTGCGGATCACGCTGCAGGAGATGAAGCGGCTGCCGCTTCATGATCGTTAAAATGTTTCCTTCATGACTCCGACCCGCCGTCTTCTTCATTACTTCAATCGATACAAGGTCCCGTTGATCCTCGGCGGGCTGTGCGTGATCGGCTCGGCCGCGTTTTCGCTGCTGAAGCCGTTGATCATCGGCAACGCCGTCAACGAGCTGGCGAAGGCGGTCACGCGCGGTACGCTGATCCGCTACGGCCTTCTGCTGATCGGCGCCGCGGCGTTCGAAGGGCTGTTCCTCTACCTGCAGCGCTGGATCATCATCGGTGCGTCGCGCCGCGTCGAATACGACATGCGCAACGATTTCTATGCCCATCTGCAGAAGCTGCCGCTGAGCTATTACCAGGACCAGCGTACCGGCGATCTGATGTCGCGCGCGACGAACGACCTCTCATCGGTGCGCATGCTCATCGGGCCGGCGGTGATGTACACGCTGTCCTCGGTCCTCGTCGTGACCGGCGCGTTCGTCATGATGGCGCGCATCGATCGGCAGATGGCGCTGACCGCGCTCGTCGCCGTCCCGATCCTGGCGACTGTGGTGAAGTTTTTCGGCCAGCGGATTCACGACCGCTTCAAGGATGTACAGGACTATTTCGGCGACGTCTCCGCTCGAGTGCAGGAGAACCTCTCCGGCATCCGAGTGGTGCGCGCGTTCACGCAGGAGCAGAACGAGATCGAAAACTTCAAGCGGATGAACCGCATCTACGTCGGCAAGAACCGCTCCGTCATCAAGCTCAGCGCCACCTTCTATCCGCTTCTCCACGGTCTGATCGGAGTGATGTTCGTGATCATCTTCTTCATGGGCAGCCGCCGCATCATCACCGGCCAGCTCTCCATCGGTGCCTTCGTCGCCTTCCAGTTCTACCTCGGACGCATGATCTGGCCGCTCATCGCACTGGGATGGGTCATCAATCTCTTCCAGCGCGGAATGGCGTCGATGCTCCGACTGCACGAAGTATGGGTCGTCGAGCCGGAAGTCCTGCCGGAAGAGGGCACACCGCTGGAAGCGCCGATTCGCGGCGATCTCGAGATCCGGCATCTCACGTTTTCGTACGACGGCAGGCCGGTGCTGAAAGGCATCAACCTCGGCGTCCGGCACGGTCAGACGATCGGCATCGTCGGCCGCACGGGCAGCGGCAAATCGACGCTGTTATCGCTCATTACGCGCACGTTCGAGCCGCCGCCCGGAACGATCTTCATCGATGGACGGCCGATCGATACGATTCCGCAGCGACAACTGCGCGACTGGATCGGCATGGTGCCGCAGGAGAGTTTTCTCTTCTCCGAATCGATCGCGGAGAACATTCGCTTCGGTCGCGCTGATGCTTCGGACGAAGAGATCAGCGGGTCGGCGGATCTCGCCGGGCTCACTGACGATGCGGCGACGTTCCCGCTGGGCCTGAAGACGGTGATTGGCGAGCGTGGCATCACGCTTTCCGGCGGACAGAAGCAGCGCACGGCGATGGCGCGTGCGCTCGTCCGCGAGCCGGTGATCCTGATCCTCGATGACTCGCTGAGCGCCGTCGACACGGCGACCGAGGAGCGAATTCTGCGGGCGCTGCGCGGGGTGAGAAAAGGGAGGACGGTATTGATTGTGTCGCACCGCGTCTCATCCGTGAAAGATGCCGATCACATCATCGTGCTCGAAGAGGGCGCGATCGTGGAGCGCGGTACACACGAGTCGCTGCTCGACAAAGGCGGCTATTACGCCGACATGTATCGGCGCCAGACGATCGAAGCGGAGCTCGAGGAGATCGCCTAGTGGCCGACTCGATCGAACGGCACGAAGAGGAAAAGGGAGCGAAGGCGTTCGATCCGCATTTGACCATGCGGTTGCTGAAGTATCTGCGGCCGTATCGCGTGCGCGCCACATTCGCCGTCGTGCTCGTGATCGTCTCATCGCTCTTCGAGATTGCCGGGCCGGCAATCACGGCGGTGGCGATCGATCTGTACGTGAAGCCGTTGCGCGGATCGCATCCGTTGGGTGTTAGCGCCACGATCGGCGGCTGGCTGGCTGCGCATGGATTCAACTTCGATCCGCTCACAGGCATCAATGTCGCCGCGACACTCTATGTCGCGACGCTCGTCGGCGGCTTCGCCGTCCTTTACACACAGATGGTGCTGATGAACCTCATGGGTCAGTACGTGATGTACGACATGAGGAAGCAGATCTTTGGACATCTGCAGCGGCTCGACGTGCAGTTTTTTGATCGCAATCCCGTGGGGCGGCTGATGACGCGCGTGACGACTGACGTCGATGCGCTCAATGATCTTTTCACGGCGGGCTTCGTCGCCATCTTCGGCGACATCTTCGTTCTCGCCGGCATCGTGGTGGTGCTGTTCTGGATGAACTGGCGTCTGGCGCTGGTGCTCTTCTCGATCACGCCGTTCATCGTGCTCGTGTCGATCTGGTTCCGGCGCGGCGCGCGCGTCACGTACCGGCAGGTGCGCGCGCGCATCGCCGCGATCAATGCCTTCCTGCAGGAGCACATCTCCGGGATGGCCACGGTGCAGCTTTTCAATCGCGAGGCGAAGGAAGCGGAGAAGTTCGACGAGCTCAACGTGCGTCACCGCGACGCCAACATCGATTCAATCTTCTATTACGCCGTCTTCTATCCGGTCATCGGGCTGATCGAGACCGTCGGCATCGCCCTGATCGTCTGGTACGGCGGCGGTCAGGTGATTCAGGGAACGCTGTCCGTCGGCGCGCTCGTCGCGTTCTTTCAATATGCGCAGCGCTTCTACGAGCCGATCTCCGATCTTTCGGAGAAATACAACATTCTTCAGGCGGCGATGGCGGCGAGCGAGCGCGTGTTCAAGCTCCTCGACACCCCTGTGAAGATCGAGTCCTCGGCCCTCAGGCCGCGGGCTTCGGAGGTGCAGAGCCTCGACACGATCGAGTTCCGAAACGTCTGGTTCGCATACAACGATGAAGAATGGGTGCTGAAGAACGTGTCATTCCGCGTGAACCGCGGCGAGCGCATCGCGCTCGTCGGACACACGGGCGCGGGAAAGACCACGGTGACCGCGCTGCTGCTTCGGTTCTACGAGGCCCAGCGCGGCGACATCCTCATCAACGGCATCAACATTCGCGACTGGGATTTCATGACGCTCCGCCGGCTCTTCGCCATCGTGCAACAGGACTTCTTCATCTTCACCGGTGATGTCGCGCAGAACATCTCGCTCGGCGATCCGACAATCTCGGGAGAGCGGATTCGTTCCGCTGCGCTCCGCGTGCAGGCCGATCGCTTCATCTCGCGTTTACCCGATACATACAAGGCGCCAGTCCGCGAGCGTGGCGCGGGATTCTCGGTCGGCGAGAAACAGCTCTTGTCGTTCGCGCGCGCGCTGGCTTTCGATCCGCCGGTGCTGATCCTCGACGAAGCGACCTCCTCGATCGATACGGAGACCGAGCGGCTGATTCAGGAGGCGATCGAGACGCTGCTCAGCGGAAGGACGTCGATCGTGATCGCCCATCGGCTGTCGACGATCCGCTCCGCCGATTGCATCCTCGTGTTTCATCACGGCGAGATCCGCGAGCGCGGGACGCACGAGGAGCTCATGGCGACCGATGGTCTGTATCGGCGGCTTTACGAGATCCAGTATCGCGAAGCCATCGTGGCGTGACGAATTCCACGTTATTTGACATCCGTATGAACGAAGGCTACCGTGACCGTACTCCGGTCCAATTCATGAATCGCGGGTGGAAGAGGAGGGGAGGATGACCGTCAGGTTTTTCCCCGGAACCAGGAAACAGAAGACAACACTCATCGCCGGTTTTCTCGCGCAGTTCAAGGTCGAGCACGAGCTCGTGCAAGCGGAAGATACGAACTCGCATTGCATTCATCTCGGAACCGATCCGGCGCTGGAAGTGAACGGGCGCCTGTTCGTCGATCCGAATGTCGACGCCCTGAAGAAGATCTTCAAGAAGAATTAAGCCCTGAACATCGACTCCGCTTCGCGCTCCACAGTGCTCCGGATGCGCGACTCGAACGGCTTCGCAATCAACGGCAGCTTCCCGTCGACGATCACGTCGGTGTCAGTGATTTCCACGGTGCCCTTGCCGTGGATTCCCTTCGCTTTGAATCCAAAGTGCAGCGTGTCGCCCTGCCACTCATGGTCGATGTCCTTTGCATAATGTCCGTATTGCTGCTCCAGATTCTTGAGTCGCTGCTCGACGAGGTGGCGCGCCTTCGCGCGCGTGGTGTTGTGCGGGACTGCGATGCGCATGAATCTTCGTCTCCTATTGAGGCGTAGGCTTGTGGCTGGAGTTGTCCATGTCCGCAGTGATCATCCATCGACCTTTCTCGCGACGCAGTGCGAGGATGAACTTCCCCGAATCAGGAGCGCCTTCGGTTCGGCCGAACGCGCCGATGATGTAGCTGACGGAACCTGCCTTCTCATACGCGAGCGCGCGAAGCGCGAGATCTCCGCCGGCGTGCGCGTACGCCTCGCGGATCGCCGCGCGACCTCGCACCGGCGGTTTCGTACTCGCCAGCACGAATCCATCCTCGGCGAAGAGTGCCGATAGCGCATCAGGATCATGAGCGCGCCACGCTCGCTCGTAATCGCGGAGGACGCGATCGAGCTCGGGAGGCAGCTTCACCGAAGGGAGAGGATCTGCTGCGAAAACGGGGAGAGCGATCAGCAACATCACGATCGATCTACGCATAGTGGAAGTATTGCCCACCCTGCTCATTCCGAGGTAGCCTCGGGTGGGACTTCCGCAGGGTCGTCACACCATGCTCGCCAAGGTATGGAGTGCGGCGACACTCGGAATTGATGCAGTAAGGATCATCATCGAAGTCGATGGCGGCCACGGATGGACGGCGCAGCCTGGCTTCACTCTGGTCGGACTGCCCGACGCCGCGGTGCGGGAGTCGTATTCGCGCGTCCGCTCGGCTCTGCACAACTGCGGTCTCTATCTGCCGCCACGACACATCACGGTCAACCTCTCGCCGGCCGACGTTCGGAAGGAAGGCTCGGCCTTCGACTTGCCGATCGCCATCGGCATTCTTCAAGCGCTGGAGTTTCTGCGCGAAGATCACATCGCCGGCCGCGTATTCGTCGGCGAGCTGTCACTCGACGGCACACTGACGCCGATCCGCGGGACGCTGTCAATCTCTGCGGCGTTCGTCAGCGACGATTCGATTCGCGAATTGATCGTGCCGGCAGCGAACGCCAACGAGGCGGCGGCCGTACAGACCACGCGCATCGTGGGCGCGGCGAATTTGATTTCGCTGCTCGCCCATCTTCGGGGTGATACGCCGATCGCAGCCACGGTCTCATCGCCGCTCGTCGAGACAGCCGGTGATGGCGCTGACTTCAGCGATGTTCGCGGCCAGGCACAGGCGAAACGCGCGCTCGAGGTCGCCGCCGCCGGCGGGCACAACGTGATGATGATCGGTCCGCCGGGATCGGGAAAGACGATGCTGGCGAAGCGGCTCGCATCGATCCTGCCGCGGCTCGCGCTGGATGAAGCGATCGTGACGACGAAGATCCATTCCGTTGCCGGCACGTTGCCGCCGGGAAGCGGTCTGCTGACTCGGAGGCCGTTCCGCGCTCCGCATCACACGATCTCCACGGCCGGTCTGGCCGGAGGAGGGACGCCGCTGCGACCCGGTGAGGTGAGCCTCGCCCATCATGGCGTGCTGTTTCTCGATGAGCTGGCGGAATTCCGGCGCGAGACTCTCGAAGCAATGCGCCAACCGATGGAGGACGGCATCGTCACGATCGCGCGGGCGTCACGCACCCTCACGTATCCCGCGCGTTTCACGCTCGCTGCCGCTCTCAATCCCTGCCCGTGCGGATTTTTCAACGACGCTCGACGCGAGTGCATCTGCACGCCGCCACAGATCTCGCGCTATCTGGCGAAGGTCTCCGGTCCGCTGCTCGATCGGATCGATCTCCAGGTTGAGGTCGCGGCGCTGACGAGCGACGAGATCACCGGCACGGATCCCGGCGAATCGTCGGAAGCCATTCGCAGCCGGGTCGAAGCAGCGCGGCAGATCCAGCGCGAACGATTCCGCCGTGCGCACATTCAATCGAACGCCGAGATGATGACGCGCCACATGCGCCGCTGCTGTGAGCTCGATGTTCCCTCGCGAAAACTTCTGACGTGTGCGGTCGATCGGCTCGGACTATCGGCGCGGGC
>DASXRT010000022.1:0-3316 GCA_036506455.1 Thermoanaerobaculia bacterium | reverse complement strand
TGACGTTGCCGGCGCCGTCGTACAGGTACACACCCGGACTGGCATCGATACCGCCCCATGCGGTCCTGGCCACCGCCATCAATAAGGCGAAGGTCGCAACGCTCCGTGCCACGCAGGCCTCCTGAACCGACCCCTTTGGTTCGAGGTTGCGGAAGGACGGCGGATATTACTTGTGCGCGATGTTGAATAAGACGGTTACCACCCGTTTCCCATGACGACAAAACCGGACCAGTCGTATGGGTACTCGTACTGCGCGCTTCGCAGAAGCGCGAGCTGCGCCTCCCGCAGCGCGCGCGCCGCGGCCGCTCGGCGGCCGTCCGGCGGAACGCGAGACAGACGGCGATGAAAGTCGATCATCAGCTTCGCCGTTCCGGCCGATGCCACCTTCCACTGGCTCACCACGGCAGTCGGGCAGCCCGCCACCAGCAGCGCCCACGACATGCCGATCAATCCTTCGCCGGGCCGGACGCGACCTCGGCCCGTCTCGCAGCTCGCCAGAATGACGAGATCGGCAGCGAGATCCAGATCGACGATCTCGCGCGCTTCGAGCAAGCCGTCCTCGTGGGAGTCGCTGCCGGTAGCGAGCAGGAGATGCGAGTAGAGCGGACTGGTATCGTCGAACACCGCGTGCGTGGCCATATGAATGATGCGATACCGGCCGGCATTGTGCTTGAGGTATTCCTCAGTCGCGGCCGCTCCCGTCACCATCGTGACATCGCCTCCATAGATCGCTTTGATGCCGCGAGCCTCGTGCTCTGCGTCCGGCAACGGAGCGAAGCTTTCGTCACGGCGCACGGCACGGACCGCTTGCACTGTCTCTTCGGTCAACCGGGGATTCGCCACAACGAGCAGACCCGCTTGTGCTGTCGATGGGCCGTGGTGGCTCGCGTACCACGCCAGCAACGAGCGCGATGGCGCGTAGAAAAGCGCGCTGCGCTCGATCAGATATTGTCCGCGCGAATCGACCAGCGCCTGAAACGGCAGACGCCAGAGCTCACCATCGGGAATGACACACAATGAGCGTTTCGAGCGCAATAGCGATTCGACTGGCCCCACCACCAGGTCGTACATTCTGCGCGCTTCGCCGTGAATGGCCAGATCACGCCTAATGATGTGAGTCACGAATCGCGCCACTCGCGTTCTGAGCTCGGAAGCTTTGATGTCGATTCTGGCGACTCGCGGGCGTCCTGTATGACCGATCACGACGACCCACGTTGCGTCCGTGCCGGCGACGTACTCGACGATCGCGCCATCGGCTGGAATCATCTTCTGCGTCTGGGAGAGAGACGGCCGTGGCAGCGCGCCGCGGGCGAGCATGAGCTCCGGATGTCTGCTGTGCAATTGCGCTTCGAAATCCTCCAACTGCAATCTCTTTTGACGGACCTCCGCATCGGCTTCGGCGATGCGCGCTGCGTCCTTGACAGGCGCGGCCTGCAATGCGCGCAGCGATCGATTCGCCGACACAATGGCTCGCTCCAGACCCGATTCGGCGTCGCGCTCACTGGCCGACAGGGAGCTCCGTTCCACGGTGGCCTTGCTGCGGCCACGGAACTCGATCAACGTACGGGAACGTGAGCGCTCCACCCACTCGAGCGCTTTTTCCGGTTGCTGCTGATCCACCAGCAGGCGAAAGATCTCGTAATACGGGCCGGTCTTGTCCTCATAGAAGATCTGCTCTTGCTCGGATCCGGGGACGTTCGCCGACTGGCTCTCGATGGAATCGACCGCGGCGTAAAGGGCACTGAATGCCTCGTCCGTCTTTCCGAGCTTCCTGTACGCCTTCGCAGCGTTCAGTTTCGCGAAGGGATAGACATACAACGGCGAGCCGGTGGTCAGCGACACCTTCACCGCTTGCTCGGCGAGCTCCGCTGCTTCGGCGTAATGCGCTTGCTCGAATCTGATTTCTGAAAGCGCGTTCTTCAGAACGGCGATGAGGTACTTGCTGTCCATCTTCATAGCCAGACCGAGGGCTCGCAAAGCCTCGCGGTCGGCGGTGACGAGATCGTGGCGATTCCGAGCGATCCTGCTCCGCGTGGCGGCGACAAACGCGGCCAACCGATCACTCGGCTCCTTCTTCAGGTACGGCTCGAGGCGCTCGAGTGCAGCGGCCGCGGCGGCGGAGTGGTGCGCCGACGCTTCGACCTCGGCGAGATTGCGAAGGTTGCGCATCTCGCCCCGAACACTTCCGATGCGGCGGTAGATCTCGATGGCCCGCGTGAGGTGATCGCGGGCCAGCTCGTAGTTGTTCATCGTGATGAAAACGATGCCGGCGTTCGCAATCGCCGCGGCCACGACGGCGCCGTCTCCCGCCTTTTCCGCCTCCGCTCGCGCGCGGTCGAGATCGAGGAGGGCGTCGATGTACTCACCGGCGAGAATGTGCATCTCCGCCATCGCCAGATAGGCGTTGTCCGCGATCATGTGGTCGCCGACCGCGAGCGCAATCTTCAGTCCTTGCTGCAGCGGCTCCGTCGCCTTTGCGAATTCGTAACGATTGACGTACGTCCAGCCGAGACCGACTAGCGCCCGGCCAGCCGTGGCACGATCGCCATACGCTTCCGCGAGACGATGAGCCTCCTGGTAATGCACCATGGCGTCGTCAAAGGACTGCTGGGAGTCCCTCGCACGGCCCAGAAGCCATAGAGCGCGCGCGCGAGCACGCCAATCGCCAAGCACGCCGGCGATCTCGAGCGCAATCTTCGCCAGTTGTTCCTCGCGCTCGAATTTCGCCTTCGAGCCAAGAGCGACTCCCTGCTCCACAAGCTGATCGACAAGCTCGGTCGAGAGCAAGGCGTCGCAATCGCGGAGCAGAGCGTGTTGCGTTGGAGGTTCGGAGCTCGCGATGGCAGCGGCGAGATCGTGCGATGCGGGACGGACGTCGAGCGCGCGCCACGCGTCGCCGGTCCGACGCAGCTCCACACGCCAATGAGTCGGAACCTCCGTGACGGCACCGGCCGTGGGTAAGCTCGGCGTCGCCGCAACGACGGCATCGACGAGCGCGGTGTCGCGGCCGGCGGTCACGCTAATCGTACGAACGCCGAGAGGCGTTACGCACTCATATCGCCGCATCATCCCTTCGATCGCGCCGCGCGCGGCCGACTCCATCCCTTCCTCCGGCGTCTGCGCAGACCCGCGCGGCACGGCGAAGCTCACCATCAAGACGGTGACGACGAGCGCGACCCGAAAGACCTTGATGGATGTGGCTACCATTCGCGCACGGAAGCGGCGAGGTTTTGAGCGGAACGATCATCTGGATGATCTGCGGCGTGACGCACAAGCTCGCTGGACGCACAGCTTTGCAATCCCGCGCGAGCGCAGA
>DASXRT010000021.1:0-20759 GCA_036506455.1 Thermoanaerobaculia bacterium | reverse complement strand
AAAAAAATCGACCACCCTTTCGGGTGGTCGACTGATGAATCAGCTCAACTCGGTCTAATGAGGAATCTGAATATTGCCGCCGTTCAAAGTGATCGGCGCGAAGCTCAGGTCAGGAACTGCTGCACCGCCATGATCGGAGACCTGCAGTCCGAACTGATCTGTCGTTCCAGGTTCATCGTTGTCGGTGACCACGAGTCTGAATGAGTATCCACCGACGTCGGCGACATTCGCCTTACCGAGGACGATCGCCGTGGTGCTTGCGAGAGACAACGTATCGAGAGCGGTGCTCTTCACCACGACGTTGCCGGTCGCGCGATGCTCAACGTAAATCAGGTTGCCCTGCACGTTCTCGTTCTTCTTGTACTTGAAGTTGAAGCCGAAGTTCGCGCGGACGCCGTTATGCATCACGGTGCCGCCGCCGGTGATGAATCCGAGCGATGGATCGAAGACGCTGACCACGGTCTCGGCGCTCCCCTGGTAGAAGGATCCGCCGACGCTGATGTCGACATCGTAGACATTCGGCGCGACACCGGTGAACGATGCCGTTGCCGTGAGGGTTCCGCCGATCCCGCCGCCGGAAGTCGCTGCGATGGCCGTGATCACAGATCCAGGACCCACTGGTGTCAGCGTAAACGTCACCGGTACTGCGTTGCTGATGTTGCCTGGAGAGCCGTCGGCAACTTCATTGATCGCGGCGCTGAGACTGAAGCTCGCGCTACCACCGGGCGAGCTGACTTTCACCGACGACGCCGCCGGCGGCGTCACCACCGCGTCTTCACGATTCACCGTCAGCATCGAGCTGCCGGTGCTGCTCAGGTAGTACTCGCTCGTCGAGGTGAAGACGGCGTTGACGCTGTAAGAGGCGGCTGGCAAGCCAATCGAGTACGACAACGTGGCCACGCCTGAAGCGTTGATCGATGCTGTTCCCGCCGGCGAGCCATTGACGCTGAAGGCAACCGAACCGGTTGCAGCCGGACGTCCGGTCGCCGTATTCGGACTCACCGTCGCCACGAGATTGACTGAATCGCTGTACTGCCCTGTCACGGCGGAGACATTTGTCTTCGTCGGAACGGCAGCCACGACACTCTTCATGACGAAGTTGTCGAACGCGACGCCACAAAGACTGCCGGGACGAACGGCTGCGCAGTTCAAGCTCGAATCCTGCGTGTACTCGAAACGCAACTGAACTGTCGCTCCGTTCATACCGGGAAGCTTCATGTGGACGTGTTGCCAACCGCTGGAAAGACCTGCCCAGGCGGAGAGGTCCTGAAGGTAGATCGAGCCGGAGATGCCGCTGCGCGGCATGTGCTTCGGATAGAACTGAAGATTCCCCGTCGTGAACTCCTCCGCAAACGCCTCGACGGTGACCAGTCGCGCAAGCCGTCCCGTCGTGAAGTCGACGAATCTCAACAGGAAACCGTCGTACGCCTGAATGTTGAAAGCAGGGTCGTCCTCCGTGTTGAAGGCCACGTCGAAGTCGACCATTACGTAATCAGAGTTGGCGGGAACCGCGATCAGCCCCGAGTGCAATCGCTCGAAGCGAGCCGGACTCGTCGTGCCATCGTTTTCGTTTTGATGGAAAGCAGCGTTACCGGTCGGCGATCCCATGAACGTATTTTTCGTCGTCCAGGGAACCGTCGGCGTTCCGCCTGAATGGCTCGGGACAAACGTAGCTGGTAACGTTCCCGGCGCGACACCATCGAAGTTTTCGCTGAGAAGCAACGTCGCGTTGGGCGTGCCTGTGGCCTGCCGATAAAGGAGCGTTGTCGATCCCGAGCTCGTGGTGACGTTGAGTACGAACTCGATCGCCGTTCCCGGCGTGAACGATGGCATCACCTGAATGCTGTAAGGGGACGACTGGGAGACGGTCGCGCCCGGCGCGGCGTTCGGATACGTGCCGCTCGCTGTCGTCACCATGACTCCCGGTGTTGTCGTACTCAACGTTGCACTGATGCCATTGACGGCCGCTGCTGACGACACGTTCGTCACGTAATTACGCAGCGAGATGTTCAGCATCACCTGTTCGCCGGGATCGATGAAGCCGTTGCCGCCTCCGTCCGTGAACGTCGCTCCGGCGATGTCAAGCGATACCTTCGTCGGGAAGTATTGGTTCACACGCTTGAAGTAGATATCTGGAACCGTCAAGCTGCCGGACGTGGGTTCGCCGTCATCGAATCGCACGCTGACGGGATTGCCCGCCCACACGGCGAACAGGTCACCGTTCTGCGCGACGGCCTGGTTGTAGTCACCGATGTTCGGCTGGCCGGTATCATTGCCGTAGCCGGCGTGGAACGGCCGGTCCGTGAGCGGCAACGGCTTACTCCACGTCGCACCGCCGTCATCGCTGAAGACGTACGTCGTTTCCGTCAGATCGCCACTCGTCGCCGTTCCCTGGTCGTATTGGAAGATGTATACGCGTCCGGTGCTGCTATCGACGGTGACCCATGGGAACCATTGGGCGCGGTCGTTGCCTGGTCTGCTGTTGATCAGGACTGGAAGACCAAACGAAACGCCTCCATTCGTGCTGCGCTGGACCTGAATGTCCGCGCCGTCGTGATTGCTATTGTTGGCAACGGCAACGTAGATGTTGCCGTGATAAGGGCCCGGTGAGTTGTCGACCCCAATGCCTGGCGAAGTGTTGTTGCGGTCGTTGCCCAGCACCTGATCCATCGTGAAGTAATTCGTGGGCGAGAGATTGACCGGCGCGCTGAACGTCGCACCGTTGTCTGTGGAGCGGGCGAAGCCCACGTTCGCTGTGAATCCTGGAAAGCCTCTGCGCCAGACGACGTAGACATCATTCGAGCCTTTCGCGAAACGGGGCAGCGACCCCTGACCATCGTTGACGGTCTTCGCGATGACGACGCGAGACGACCACGTCGGTACCGGTGCCATCACGTTGTCGGAGTAGGTTGACGAAATCTCCACACCGCCCGGCGCGATGCTCGTCAGCGTGAAGTTGGACCACGTCATGATGACGCGACCGGTATCGGGATCGACGTCAGCGAACTCTTTATCGGCGCTGTCACGGGGAGCACCCGTCGTCGGGTTCACGAGTCCGTTTGGATTCGTCGCGGACGTAACCTCGAACGGTCCCTGCCATGTATGACCGTAGTCCGTCGATCGATGAAAACACATCGTCTGAACGGCGATGTTGGGAGCCGCAAAGAGCTTGATCATGATCGAGAAGTAGATGAAGTTCGATCCGCCGAGGTACTTGACTTCCGGATCACCGAAGATCTGCGGAACGAGAGTGCCTCCGATGGAAACGGTGCCGGTGGTGACCGGCAACGTACCGCCGTCAGTGAAGGTCACGCCGCCGTCATCGGAATACGCGTAGCCCGACACGGAGACCGGATTCAATCCGAAACCGCGCGTGTCGTTGTTCCCTACGACGATGTGTTGGCCCGTACTGTCGACTGCAACCGAGAGCTCGGCCTGGCCACCCGCCGGCCCATCGCCCTCGATGTTCTCCTCGCACTCGGGATCGTTCTCGTCGCACTCTTCAACTGCGTAAGCCTGAATCTGCCCGAGGCGGCGTGCAGCCTGGGCTCGGGCGCGACGGATGGCGCGGTCGAGTTGGCCTGTCGCGGCCAGATGCGCGAGACGCCCCATGCTGGACATCTCTTGCGTGGATCCTGTTTCCTTCAGCGGTCCGACCGCACGCACACGCGTGTGCGCAGCATCCGATTGAATCTGAATCGGTGCGCTCTGTGCGGCCCGAATGAGAACCTGAGGCGTCGGACGCGCCGCTTTCGAATGGGCGCCCTGAGACGCACCGAATGCTGCAAATGAATAGAGAGCTGCTGCCACAGCGACGATTCGCCAGATTTTCTGCATGCGTTCCCTCTTGCGTTGAGCTCGCGGACCCTGAAATTTTGGGACGATTCGCGCGAAAGATACTCGATGACCGGTGTGGTGACAATTCATTTCTCGATCAGGTGTGGCAACATCATCATTCGATGACCGATCCCGCAGTCACCCCCGAGCTCGTCTCCGCTCACGGCCTCAACGAATCGGAATACAAACTCATCGAACAGATCCTCGGACGCGCACCCAATTACACCGAGCTCGGCATCTTCTCGGTGATGTGGTCGGAGCACTGCTCGTACAAATCGAGCCGCGTGCATCTCAAGAAGTTTCCGACTACAGGTCCGCGCGTCGTGCAGGGGCCGGGCGAGAATGCCGGCGTCATCGACATCGGCGACGGGTGGGTGGCGGCGTTCAAGATGGAGTCGCACAACCATCCGTCGTTCATCGAGCCGTATCAAGGCGCGGCGACCGGCGTCGGTGGCATCCTGCGCGACATCTTCACGATGGGCGCACGGCCGATCGCCTGCCTCGATTCGCTGCGCTTCGGCGACCTCGACGCGCCGAAGATGCGCTACCTCGTCGACGGCGTCGTCCGCGGCATCGCCGGCTACGGCAACTGCATCGGCATCCCCACCGTCGGCGGCGAGACATCGTTCCATCGCGGCTTCAACGGCAACATCCTCGTCAACGTCTTCGCCCTCGGCATCGCCAGACGCAATCAGATCTTCAAAGGCACCGCCAGCGGCGTCGGCAATCCCGTGATCTACGTCGGATCGAAAACAGGTCGCGACGGCATTCACGGCGCGACGATGGCCTCCGCCGAATTCGATGAAGCCTCGGAAGAGAAACGGCCCACGGTGCAGGTCGGAGATCCATTCACGGAAAAGCTCCTGCTCGAAGCGTGTCTCGAGATCATGGAGAGCGACGCGATCGTCGGCATTCAGGATATGGGAGCGGCAGGACTGACTTCGTCGTCGTTCGAGATGGCCGGACGGGCGGGCACCGGGATCCGCATGAATCTCGATCGGGTGCCTGTCCGCGAAAGCGGCATGACGCCGTACGAGATCATGCTCTCCGAATCGCAGGAGCGCATGCTCATCGTCGCGAAGCGAGGCCACGAGGACGACGTCATCCGCACATTCGAGAAATGGGATCTCAACGCCGCGGTCATCGGAGAGGTGACCGACGACGGGTTCGTGCGCGTCTTCTGGCACGGCAAAGAGGTCGCGACGATTCCCGTCGAACCGATTTCGACCGAGGCGCCGGTGTATCACCGGCCGATGCAACGAGCGGCGTATGTCGACCGCGTTGCGCCGTCGCTTCAACGCACGCGCACCGATGACAGCGACCTCACCGACACGCTGCTCCGGCTCATCGCATCACCGAATCTCTGCTCGAAACATTGGATCTGGGATCAATACGACACGACTGTGCGAACGAACACCATCGCCAAACCGGAACAGCGCGATGCGGCGATCATCCGCGTGAAAGGAACCGGTCGCGCGCTGGCCATGACCTCCGACGTGAATCCGGTCTACTGCTATCTCGATCCCTACGAGGGCGGCAAACAGGCGGTGGCCGAGGCGGCGCGAAATCTGGCGGCGAGCGGGGCGCGACCGCTGGCGATCACCGACTGCCTCAACTTCGGCTCGCCGGAACGCCCCGACATCATGTGGCAGTTCGCCGAGTGCATTCGGGGAATCAGCGATGCCTGCGCGGCGCTCGATACGCCGGTCGTCTCCGGCAACGTCTCGTTCTACAACGAGACCGAAGGGAACGCGGTCTATCCGACGCCGACGGTGGGCATGGTCGGCATTCTCGATGACGAGCGAGTCGGCTGCGACCTCCTCTTTCGCGAACCGAACCTCGACATCATTCTCCTCGGCGAAACGAGCGAGGAGCTGGGAGGATCGGAATGGCAGCAACTGACGATGCCCGACGCGCTCGCGGCGCCGCCGCGCGTCGATCTCGAACGCGAGCGCGCGCTCGTCGATCTGCTCCTCTCGCTGCATCAGAACAAGCTCGCGCGCGCTGTACACGATCTGTCGAATGGCGGATTAGCGATGGCCCTGGCGGAATCGTCGATGAACGGCATCGGCTGTCATGTCGATCTGCGCGGACACGCCGATGATCTCGACGCGATCGCCTTGCTGTTCAGCGAATCGCAGGCGCGGGCGATCGTCGCCTGCACGCCCGAGCAACGCGACGAGGTCCTCCGTCGAGCGAAGAGCGCCGGTGTACGCGCGATGCGCATCGGCCGCACCGCCGCCGCGACGTTTCTCATCGAACGCAAAGGCCTACCACTGATCCGCACGACGACCCCCGAGCTCGCGCGCATCTGGCGCTCGGCCTTCGCCCTTCTCCTCGGCGGCGACTCGATCGATGACGTCGTGCGCGGCGTCGGCGAAGAGGCCGAGCTGATCGGACGTTGATCGACATCCGCCCGCTCACCGGCATTGATTTCGAGACGCTCACTGCGGCGTTCAATGACGCCTTCAGCGATTACGACATCCCGGCGAAATACACGACCGAGTATCTGACGAACCTGGTGATACGCCGCGGCTACCGGTCCGATCTCGCGGTCGGAGCGTTCGACGGCGACCGGCTCGTCGGCTTCGTATTCAACTGTCTCGACGGCGATGAGGCGTACAACAGCGGCACAGGCGTCGTGATCTCGCACCGGCGGCGAGGCATCGCGCGTCGATTGATGCAGCGCTCGATCGAGACACTCCCTGCGAAGCGCTACATCCTCGAAGTGATCGAGACGAACGAGCGCGCCGCCGCGCTCTACCGCGAGCTCGGATTCGTCGAGACCCGCCGCGTGCAATGCTGGACGTGGAGCGCGGCCGCACCTGGCGCAGTATCGAAGAGCGATGTCGATCTCGACACGATCCGCTCCTGGTGCAACGTCGCGCCGACATGGCAGAACGATGTTCCGTCGATCCGTCGCGCGAGCGAGCCATACTTCATCGTCGGCGATGAGCGTGGCGCAGCGGTCGTGTTCCCTTCCAACGGTGACGTCGCAATGCTCGCAGTCAATTCGAACGCACGCAGGCGAGGTGTCGGGCGCACTCTGCTCTCGGCCGCTGCCGCAGCCGCAGGCAAACCGCTCCGCATCATGAACACGGACGATCGCGACAGCGGCATCGCTGCCTTCCTCGAGCGCTGCGGCGCGCAACGAACAGTTCGTCAAATCGAAATGGTTCGCACTTTGTAACTCTGCGTCCGTCATCATCGTTCGGCGTTTCCACGTCACATGATTGAAGGAGATGCCGTATGAAGTATCGCTATGCAGTCTTAGGCATATTGCTGATCGTGGCCGGATGCGCGTCGTCGACATCGTCGATGACGAGCTCGAGCGCCCCGGCGGTTCAGATTCAACTCACGCAGAACGAGATTTCGCCCGATATGTACTACTTCCGCGGGCCGGTGGCCCTGCAGTTTGGCCTGCAAGTCACCAACCCCACCGACCAAACGCTGCATTTGCGCCGGCTCAATCTGTCCACGACCGGGCCCGGCGCGTACTCGCTGCGCACCGGTGACTCGCCGATGAACTACGCGATCCCGCCGAACGGCAGCGTCACTATTCCGCTCTCGGCGTGGGCATATTCGCAGGGCGGTTTCATGCGCGCTACCGAGCCGGTCAACATCCTGGGCCGAGCGTGGTTTGAAGGGCCGTCGGGAACGTTCGTGAAGCAATTCACGCAATACATTCCGCAATAGCGTCAGCGGCGGGCGGCGCGACGACGATTGTTCGGCACGATCGTGATCGTTACGAAGTCGGACTTGCTCGCCTGCCACATACCCTGGTCCTCAAACCAGGCATCGACGTAGTGCGTACCCAGGCCGCGCATCGGCATGATCGCCTCGGCGTGGCCATCGATGAGGCGCACCTGCATGACGCCGTCGCCTCGAATCAGGACGACGCCTTCCACGGGACTTCCTCGTTCATCGGTAACCTCGGCACTGCAGCGGATCACGTCACCCGAGACGATCGAGGTGTGATCGACGGTCACCCTCGTCCGCGTTGCACGCGGCGAGATCAACTCCACGTGCGATTCGTAGATGCCCGTGCCGACGTATGGCGCAGTCGCTCCATAGTCTGAGTTCGATCCGCAGTCGTGCCGGCCGTCGCGAGCAATACCGAACGCCTCATCCCCATCCGCAGATGCAAAGAAAAGACGGTCATCGGCCATCACCGGATCGATGACGGAAGCGTCGTATGAATATCCATCGGCGAAGTACGGCAGCGCGCTTCGCATGGTCTGATTCGGCGTCCAATCGACGAGATTTGTCGAGAACTGATACGAGATGCGATTCGATCGGGACGCGAGCGCAATGTACTCGTGGAAACCGCGCCGCGTCGTCGTGGAAATGCTCGACAGCGGGTCGTACGAGATCAGCAGACTGTGCTCGTTGTACTGATTGATCAGATCGGGAACGATGCCGCTCGGGCAGAGAAGCCAATATTTGCGATTCCAGCTCCACATCTCCGGCTCGCCGATGATGCCCCACTCGCTCTCTCCGTCGTATCGGATACGAAACATCAACGACTTGATGTTTGACGGCGACCAGTACTGAGCGCCGATGTAGAAGTACGTTCGACCCTTCTCCTCGTGCGTGACCATCGCGACATGCGTGATGCCTTTGTAGTTCGATCCGATCGCGCGATCGTTCGGCGCCGGCGCGCGGCCGATCAGAATCGCGTCGCCCGGCACACGCTCGCGCACGCGCCAATGCTCGCCGTCATCGCTCGCCGCCCACATCGCGACGAAGTACGACCACGGATCGCGGCAGGAGCCGCAGATGTTGGCCGACATCGGATGCTCGCCCGCGCAAAGATTGCGATCGTCGACGGATCCTACAAAGACCATGTAGTACCGCCCATCGATCCGAACGACGGACGGCGAAGCGACGTGTCCGACAAACGTCTCCGGATGCTCCGCAAGAAACGATGGGTCGTTCATCCACGGCAGATTGCTTCGATCGATGACGTTGATTCCCGCGGACCATGTCCCATCCTCGGTCAAGCGATTGAGCTGAATCGAATCGCCGAAGCGCTGCTCGGACTCGATGCCGACCTTGCAGTGATTCGTGGCCGCATCGCTGACCGTGTACATGGCGACCAGATCGCCGGCGTCGTCGATCAGCGGTGACGGCCCATAGGTCCAGCCGTAGCAGTTCGAGACCGCCGTCGTCGGATCACGATCGATGATCCGCCGCCCGCCCGAGGTGATCGCCAGCTCATCGGCACCGGCGATCGATGTCATCGCAATCGCCAAAGCGGCGCCGCTCACGAATTTCCCTGTCATAATCAACGTTGACTCCACTGCATGTGCGGCGTCTTCGGCATCCTCAACCATCGCGACGCGGCCAACCTCGTCTATCTCGGTCTCTATGCGCTGCAGCACCGCGGCCAGGAGAGCGCCGGCATCGCCTCGGTGTCTCACGAATCGACGATCTCCGAGGGAAACATCGGGGAGGCGTGCGGTTCAACCGGAGCCGGTGAACAGATCATTGCCCCCGGTACCGCGCAGATTCACATCGAGAAGGAGATGGGCTACGTCGCCGAGGTCTTCACGCACGAGCGCCTGTCGCGGCTGCCCGGTGACTCGGCTGTCGGCCACGTCCGCTATTCGACGGCCGGCGGCTCGATGCTGTGCAACGCGCAGCCGATCGTTGCCTCGACGAACAAAGGTCCGATCGCACTCGCTCACAACGGCAACCTCGTGAACGGCGCCGACCTCCGAAAGCAGCTCGAGAATGAAGGTGCCATCTTCAACTCGATGTCTGATACGGAAGTCATCGTCCATCTGATTGCCCGATCGAAGACGCCGGACCTCGAAGCGGCGCTCATCGACGCACTCTCGCAGTGCAGCGGGGCGTATTCGATCGTGCTGCTCGCGCCAGGTCGCCTTTTCGCTGCGCGCGATCCTTACGGCTGGCGACCTCTCGTCCTCGGACGCCTCGACGACGCGATCGCGGTGTCATCGGAGACATGCGCGTTCGATCTGATCGGCGCGGAGCCCATCCGCGAGGTGCGGGCCGGTGAGGTGGTGGCGATCGAGAGTGGCAATCCTCCGCGGGTGCGCGTCGCGCATCAATTCCCTTCTCAGCGCGAGGCACGCTGCATCTTCGAGCACGTCTACTTCGCGCGGCCCGACTCTGTGATCTTCGGTAACAACGTGGCCGAGGTGCGGAAGCGATTCGGTGCGCAACTCGCGCGCGAGCATCCGATCGCCGCCGACGTCGTCATTCCCGTCCCCGACTCGGGCGTCTTCGCGGCGCTCGGCTATGCTCAGGAATCAGGCATTCCATTCGAGTTCGGTCTCGTGCGCAATCACTACGTAGGCCGCACATTCATCGAGCCAAAGCAGGCCATCCGTCACTTCGGCGTGAAGGTGAAGCTCAATCCCGTGCGCGAGATCGTCAATGGGAAACGCATCGTGCTGATCGACGATTCGATCGTGCGCGGCACGACGTCGAAAAAGATCGTGAAGATGCTGAAGCAATACGGCGCGAAGGAAGTGCACATGCGCATCTCCTCGCCGCCGACGACCGGCCCGTGTTATTACGGCATCGACACACCGCAGCGCCGCGAGCTGATCGCCAGCTCGAGCTCGATCGAACAAATCCGCGAATTCATCGAAGCCGACTCCCTCGGATATCTTTCCGAGGAAGGGATGCTGCAGGCGGTGAAGAATGGCGACGATCCGGGGCGGCTCTATTGCACCGCATGCTTCAGCGGCCGCTATCCGCTGGCAAACGATCCGAAGGCATGCGAGCCGGCAGAAGTGATCAGCGAGCGCTGAGCGCCGGATGAGTGTCCTTCTCCCCGCTTGCGGGGAGAAGGTGGCCGTAGGCCGGATGAGGGGCGCCCTCTCAAGCGGTCGTGCGGATCTCGCGAGCAATGACGTCGACGAAGTCGACGAGGCCGTGGTCTCCTCCGGCGATCTCGACGAATTTCGAGCCGCGGATCAACTTGCCGGAGCGCGTCCACCCCTCCCACACACCGCGCACCCAATCGAATGGCACGCTCTCATCGTTCCGTCCCATGATGATCGTGACTCTCGTCGCCGGCGCATCGGTCTCCGGATGAATGGTCGTCATCTTTTCGAAGAACGCGCGATGAATCGGCGCCCGCGCGTTGCGCGCGTGGTTGAAGACCTCGATTGGATCGCCCGCCGGGAGTTTTGATCGCCAGCGCTCTCCGATTCCGATCGCGGGCGCGATGAGAACAAGAGGCGCGACGACGCCGCGGCGCACCAGCTCCAACGCGACGAGTGCGCCGAGAGAGCTGCCGACGATCGCGCGCGGCGGGCGGCGCGCGACTTCGTCGATACCGAGCTGCACCATCGCTTCGAAATCGAGCCGTTCGAAGGACGGCACGTTCATGTCAGGCGCGTTCACCTCGATGTCGAGCACCTTCTCGAGTGCAACGAGTTTCTGGCTTTGCGGCGATGAGGCGAACCCGTGGAAGTAAAGGATGCTCATCGCAAGGGATTCTCGTGAAACGACTGCCACGCTTTCTCGCAGCGCTCGCGCAACTGCGCGGTTTCGACCGGAAGCTTTCCACGGATACGCTCGATGTGCCGGAGCAGGCTGCGACACGTGGTCATGCGTCCGGCAGCGATGACCTCGCGCAGATGCTGCTCATCATCGAACCAAAGCGTCGTCGGCATCGACGCGGCCAGCAGTCCGATGCGCTGCATCTCGTCGGAAGCCTCGCTGTCGCGCATCAGATCGACGATCAGATTGCCGATCGCGCGCCCCGATGTCGACGGCGTCTCAAAGACGCGCCGGTAGGTGAGCATGCGCACGCGTTTCATGAAGACGCGCGAGGTCAGAGCAATCAGCGATGACGCGCGCGTCTCCAGCGCCGCGACCAGCTCGGAGAGCGTGAGCCGCAGAATGTGGCGCCACAGAAGCGGGCGCGGACGATTCGCGATCGGCGATTGTTTCAGACGCACCGCCGCGAAGATGAGCAGGCCGACGAGAACGGCAGTCGTCGCCGAGACGACCGTCGGAAGAATCTGACGAGACGTCATGGCGGATGCGATCGCTGCGGTCTCCAGGACCCCGGCGGCAAGAGCAACTCCCCACACCGGCACAATTCCCAGCCAACGTTTTGCCGGCTCTTCGTACATTGGCGGCGCGCTCACATCGGCGTCGGAGATGATGATGCGATCGATCTCTTCGCGCCGTGAGCGCACGAGCAGAAGGCTGTCGATGCCCTGGTTGTCGTAGATCCCTCCATCCATCAGCGCCACGTGCCTGTCGAATGGCACACCGAAGTCGGCCGGGAAGAGGATCGGCTCGAACGCGCCGGGGAAGCACGCCGATGCCGCGACGACATCGGCCAGCCGGAGCGATGCCGCAAGGTCATCGTCGAGCGGCATCTCGCGATTGCCACTGCGCACGTGACGGTTCGCGGTCTTGACGAATCGGAAGGCCAGACCGTTGCGCATGTCCGTCGCATTGAACGAGATCTCCTCGAGATGATCGCGTGAGGACCGGATCTTCCCGAGCGTGACCGTGAACAGGTCCGCGTAGACGTCGGCGGCGGCGACGATGAGCTTCCCATGATCGGGCATACGCGCCAGCGCGGCGTCGATCACATCGACATCGCGCAGAAACGCATACATGCGCGAAAAGAACTCTCCGAACGCGAGGCCTTCGGCCAGGCATTGCGCGTAGAACGCGCCCACGATCGTGCCGCCGGACGCCGTCGAGAGCGCACGCACATTCTCGATGATGTTCACCTCATGCAGAAACGAAAGGACGCCGAGATGGAACGCGGCGGCGCGATATCCACCGCCGGAGAGCGACAAAGCGATACGGTCGAAACGCGCTCCGGCGGGGACGCTCATGAGATGATTCTAGGTCGTGAAGAAGCGTTTGCTCGCCACGCTGTTTCTATTGATGCTCGCCGGATGCGGACGCCGCCAGGTCGTCAGCACCGATACGGCACAGAGCAGCACCGGCGTGCCGAACGCGGCGACGACCGACACCTCCTCGACGATCACGCCGGGAACGTCGAGCGTCACTCCGACATCGACGGAAACCGTTGCTCCCGCGCCACCGGCCAATGTCTCTACCGCACCCGGGACACCTTCGGCGACGAAGAAGACACACTGATGGCCCACACGTCCTCCGCCGCGAATTGGTGGGACAACGTGAGCGTGCCGTTCTCGGCGCGCGCGGCGATCGCTTCACCCGTCTCGATGTTGCGAACAGCGTAAGCGGCATCTGGCAAAGCGATGCGGATGTTCGACGTCGCTGCGTCGCCGTGATTGAAAGCCACGAGCAGCAGCGCGTCACCGCTGCGCATCGCGCGAACTTCCACGTTGGCGTCGAACGGTTTCCTGACGCCGGCCCAATCGAGAAGACCGCGGATGAATGCGCCCGTGGCGTCGTCCTTGTCAGCCTCGAACGAGGTGCCGAGGAACGAGCCGATCATCATCATCTTTCCCTTGCCGAACGATGATTCGACGATCGCGGGCGATCCGTCGCCGAAGGTACCGATGATGCGACCGTTACTCGGCGTGAGCACCTCTTCATAGAGCGCACCGCGGATCTTTCCGGACGCCGTCTTGATCTCGGTCTTGCCGCTCACGGTCTGCTGCACGGAAGTCTCCCGGCATCCACAGACTTCGCTCAGACCAAAACCAGGAATGACGTCCTTCGCCCGTCCGTGCTCGTCATTCCACGCCGCGCGCGCCTCGGTCACGAGCGCACCGCCGTTCCTGACGTAATCCACGAGCCCCTTCCCCGCCGCCTCCGAGATCATCAATGGATAGGGAAGGATGATGAGCTTGTACTGTCCGGCCTTTCCGCGTGCGATCTCGTCGATGTGGACGAAGTCGACCGGGACGTTCGCCGGAAACAGCGCGCGATAGTAGCCTTGCATCGATCTCTGCTGCATGCCCCACACCTCGCCTTGCGCGCCGGAGGCAGGCTGCGGCTGCCGGCCGCCGACGAAGTACGAGAGCGGGTTGTAGACGATGGCCACCTCCGCGGGCAGCGGACGCGCATCGAGGAAAAGACTCTGATTCCTGTCGATCACCCTCGCGACCGCGCCGGCCGCGCGCGCACGTTCGGTGAGAGTTCCGTCGAGATTGATCAGGCCGTAGCCGCCGGATTCATATCCGCTGCTCATCGGATACCACGCGTACACGCTGAGACCTTTCGCGCCGCGCGCGAACGCGCTCCACATCCAGATCCGTTCGTCGGACGGCGTCACCGTCCCGCTCAGTCGCAAAGCGATCGTGCCGAATCCCGCCTGCAGCTCGCCGATGTAAAAGCCGTTTGCCTTCGCATCGCTCGCCGAGCGCGAGAAGTCCAGTAGAGAGCCGCGGAAAGCAGGGTCGCGTCCGACCGGATTTGAGTGCTTCGGATAGAACGACGTTCCCCAGTAGTCGACGACATCGGCCATCTTCCAGTCGTCGGGAGCGCCCTCGCCCGAAAGCGGCGACGTGAACAGCGACGGGGCGGCAGCGTGACTCGTCACAACGCGATCAGGCAAAACGCGCTTCACCGCGTCGTACTTCATGCGCAGATCTTCCGCGAGCTTGTCGACGATGAATTGCCGCCAGTCGATGTAGTCGGTGTAGGAGAGAATCGTCGAGAGCCGGTTGGGCTCGACGTCCTCCCACTTTTCGAACCGCCGATACCACGCGCGGTTCAGCGCATCGAGCGATCCATATTTCTGCCGCAACCAGCCGCGAAAGCGTGCGACTGTGTTCGGACAGAAGCAGAACTCGGGCGAGCGGATGTACGGTGCCTGAGCCCAGTTGATGACGGCCGGCTCGCTCCACAGATCCCAGCCGAGAAATGCCGGTTTGGTTTTCATGCGCTCGGCCAGCGCGCTGAAGAGTCCGAGGACCGCTTTGCGAACGCCCGGGTGATCGAAGCAGAAGCCGGGCGCGGCGTTCGACGGCATCACCTCGCCGCCGATGGAGACAAAATGCGAGTCGGGATACTTGCGGCCGACCCAGTCGGGCGCGGAGTCGACATACATCTGCACGAGCAAGCGCAGATCTTCTTCGCGCGCAAGGTCGGCGAGGACCTCGACCGTCTCGAAGTGATACTCCCCTTCTTTCGGCTCGGCACTGGCCCAATCGATCCAGCAGCGCACCGTGTTGAAGCCGACCGACTTGATCTTGCGCACGTCGGCGCGCCAGATCTCTTTGCGCGATTGCGGATCGGGCTCGAGCATCGGCGCGCGCGCTTTTCCGCCGCCATACCAGACGGCGACAGGAAGGAAGCGCTCCTGCGCGGATGCTGTCGAGGCGAAGAAAAGGAGCGCGATGAGGATTCGCATCGCGCGAGTTTATGCGAAGCCTTGGAGTGCGCGGCTTGCCGCCGCTTTGGAAGGCGGTGCCAAGGCACCGCACTCCAAGGCGTTGGTTTACTGTTGCACGACCGCGCGTGCCGAAAGCCTCGGCTCCGCGCTCGCGGCGACCTTCAATCCGCTCGTGGCCATCGCCAGCATCGAAGCGACATCGGCGAGATTCGCCGGCACGATCATCGTGTTGCCGCTCTTGGCGATGTTGCCGAACTGAGTGATGTACTGCTCGGCAATGCGGAGCTGCATCGCTTCCTGTCCGCCGGGCGTCTTCAACGCGTCAGCAACCTTCTTGATGCCTTCGGCCGTCGCCTGAGCGACCGACAGAATCGCCGCAGCCTGACCCTCGGCCTCGTTGATGGCCTGCTGCTTCTTCGCTTCCGACTTCTTGATGGTCTGCTGCTTCTCGCCTTCGGCGCTGTTGATGCCGGCGTCGCGCTGACCTTCGGACTGCAAAATGACCGCGCGCTTCTCGCGCTCGGCGCGCATCTGCTTCTCCATCGCCGCGAGCACATCCTGCGGCGGCGTGATGTTCTTGATCTCGTAGCGCAGCACCTTCACGCCCCACGCCTCGGAAGCTTTGTCGACTTCGCTGACGACCTGCATGTTGATGTTCGTGCGCTCTTCAAAAGTCTTGTCGAGCTCGATCTTGCCGATCTCACTGCGCAGGTTCGTCTGCGCGAGCTGGGAGATCGCGTAGTTGTAATCGGAGATTCCGTACGAGGCGCGCTCCGGATTCAGGATCTTGAAGTACAGAACACCATCGACGGCGACCTGCACGTTGTCCTTCGTGATGCACACCTGCTCGGGTACGTCGACGGCGCTCTCCTTCAGCGAATGCTTATAACGAACGCTGTCGAAGAACGGCCACAGGATGTGAAAACCCGCCTGAAGCGTCCGGTTGTAGCGTCCGAGCCGCTCCACGATCCAGGCCTGCTGCTGTGGAACGACGCGTGCGATGCGCGACACGACGATCATCGCGAAGATGGCGATGACGACTGCTACGAGAAAACTCCCCATACCAGATCCTTTCCTTGGCGATCTCGCCGGTTGACTATTGCGCCCTGACCCGGATCACGAGCCCTTCCACGGACTCGACCGTGCAGCGCTCTCCCTTTTTCAGTGGACTCACTCCAACGTTCTGCGCGTTCCAGGTACTCCCGCGCATCTCCGCTTTTCCGATGCTCTGGACAGCGATGTCATCCATTGCGACTGCCTGTTCGCCGATGAGCGTGTCCACGACCTTCGACTCGTTCAGCTTCAAGCGACGCATCAGTGGCGGCCTGATGAATAAGAGTGCGACGAGCGAGAAGCCCGTAAATACCAGTAACTCCGCCCATAACGGCCCATTCCAGCCCAGGCCGACGAGAAGGCCGACGAACAACGCGCCGCCGCCGAAAAAACCGACGTGCAGCGTCGTCGAGACGAGCTCGATCGCGAGCAACGCGAAGCCGATCAGTACCCAGTGCCACCAGAACATAAGAGTTATTGGACCGCCGCGCAGATTAGCACAGCGCCGTAATCCTTTGTTTACAGCGCTGTGTCTGCCGGGCTCGAGCGTCTCGATATCATCTGCGTTCGCAGAATAAGGAGAAGATCATGCGGAGAATCGCGATTGTCTCGACGCTCGCTCTGCTCGTCGTCAGTGCTCTTTACGGGCAGGGCGCTCTGACGCTTCCGACGAGTGGCGACAACCAGCACGCCATCGTCACGCAGTTCATCGGACCGGTGAAGGTCACGATCGATTACAACAGTCCGAAGGTTCACAATCCCCGATCGGGCGAAGATCGCCGCGGAAAAATCTGGGGCGGCCTCGTCCCCTACGGCCTCACCAACCTCGGCTTCGGCACATGCAAGGAGTGTCCGTGGCGCGCCGGTGCCAACGAGAACACGACATTCACCGTGAACTATCCGGTGCAGGTCGAGGGACAGACGCTTCCGGCGGGCACGTACGGATTCTTCCTCGTCGCCGATCCGAATGAATGGACGGCGATCTTCTCGAAGAACTCCACGTCATGGGGAAGCTTCTTCTACGATCCGGCCGAAGATCAGCTCCGCGTGAAGGTGAAGCCGCAGAAGTCGGAGTACAACGAGTGGCTGACGTATGAATTCACGGAGCGGACGCCCGATCATGCGACCGTGGCGATGAAGTGGGAAGATCTCCAGCTCCCGATCCACATCACGGTTTCCAATCTCACGGACGTGTACCTGACCGAGATACGCAATGAGTTGCGGAGCTCGCCGGGATTCACGTGGCAGAACTGGGTCGCGGCGGCGCAGTACGCGTTGAACGCGAAGCGGCTCGACGAGGCGTACGAGTTCGCGAAGGCGGCCGCAAGTCCAGCTCAGGGAATCGGGCAGGAGAACTTCCAGACACTCTCCACGCTCGCCGATGTGGAGGAAGCACGTGGAATGGCGGAGGCCAAAGCCGCGCGTGAAAAGGCGCTCACCCATCCGACGGCGACGGCGGGTCAGATTCACCAGTACGCGCGCCAGCAACTGCAGAGGGGCAATAAGGCGGAAGCAGTGCGCGTGTGGCAGCTCAACGCGAAGATGCATCCCAATGAGTGGCCGGTGAACGTCGGCCTGATGCGCGCCTACTCTGCGCAGGGAAACTACAAAGAGGCGCTCAAGTACGCGAAGATTGCCGTCACTCAAGCTCCCGATCCGGGGAACAAGAAAAACCTCGAGGATTCAATCAAGAAGCTCGAGGAAGGAAAGGACGTCAATTCCTAGATCAACTGGAGAGCGGCGGCATAGCCGCCGCACTCCAGATCACGCGCGGGTTTGCTTTCGGATCGAGCCAGCGCAGCAGCGTCTGCAGATCGTCTTCACTCATCGCCGTGCAGCCGGCCGTCGTCGATGACGGGCCTCTCCAGATGTGAAGAAAGATGCACGAGCCGCGATCGGGCTGCGCGGGCGTGTTGTAGTTGACGACGATCCCCCATCGGTAAAGATCGATCGAGCGCATCTTCTCTGCGCTCGACCAATCGACGCGCGATACAGCGTCGCGATCGACGATCTGGTTGTAGTGGCGCGACGCGGAGTCGTCGACGCATTCGGTAGTGTCACGAATCTGCCGATAGGGCACGCGCAGATCGGCGTCCGCCGCGAAACCGAATGCTGTGCCGAGCGCGTAGATGCCCGCGGGCGCACGCCCGTCGCCTTCGCGCTTTTGTCCGAGCGGCGCAATCCCCTTCCGCCCCACAACCACCCGCACCACCCCACCCACCGCCCGCCACCGCCCACCCGTCGAATCGCGCTCGTAGCGTTGTAGCGTGCCGGTCGTCGCGTTCGCGTCATCGGTGACGACGACGATCGCCTGACGAGAGCCGGCGAGAGGATCGTGCAACATCGACGAGCACGCCGCGCTCATCAAAAACAAGGCGGCGAGATACGCCCTCACGGGCAGCACGGGTTGATGATGATCTCTTCGTCGGGATCTTTCCCGCCGTAGAGCTTCGTCGAGTACGTGCAGTGCCTCGTCTCACCCGGCTTGAGAGTCACGCCTACTGTCGCCTGGCAATGACCCAGGTGGTCGCAGTCCGGCTGCTTTTCAACACAGCCGGGCGTTTTGAAGGTCACCTCGAGGGCGACCGTCCGCTGTGCAAACCAGTGGATCCTCACGTGGCGCGACGATCGCTTTCCATCATCGGATTCGACGTCATAGATGTTCGCGGGATTCGGTTTGGCAATTTGACCCTCACCGACGCAGATCAACGGGTGGCTCGGTGAGTAATTGCCGTCGACGCAGAAGACATCCTGTGAGTATGCAACTGTTTTTGGCGCTGCTTTCGACGTTTGCTTCTTGGCTGGCTTTCCTTTGACTGGTGACGATTGCGCGACACGTAAATAGACGAAGCCGAGGCCAAGTACAACAACTACCATGAGGAGAAGGGCAGAACGGCGAGCCGAAGATTCCGACATGTTGCTCCTCCTTTATGTCCTGTGCACGACCTGCCGCGGGAACGCTGGATCAGCCTGAATCGACTTGAGTTCCGGATCCCGTTGCAGATCGCTGATTGGATAGCCGGCACTGACTGCACGCTGCAGCCAGCCTACGGCCACGTCGGGATTTCCACGAAGAAGATTGACGACACCGGCTGCATAGAGAACGGTCTGATTGTTCGGATCGAGTTTCAAGGCACTGTTACTCGCGCTGGTCGCCTCACTCGCTCTTCCAAGCTTGGCCAGAGCGATGGCCTCGTTGGCCCGTGCGAGAGCGTCGCGAGGATTGGCCGCTACCGCCGCGCGAGCGGCGTTGATTCCCGATTCGTATGCCTCCTTCGACCTGGTCCGCGAGTCGGGTGACCAGCGGTACGCGTCCCCCAGAGCCACCCACGCCAGGTAGCTTCCGGGTGCGAGCGAAGTAGCCTTCTCCAAAGCGCGACACGCTTCGTCATAGCGCCCCATGTAGTAATCGATGATGCCCAGATTTCCGTAAGCATCGCTATTCGGCTCGAGCGCAATCGAGCGTTCGTAGGCTCGTTGCGCATCGTCGTATCGGCCCATGGCCTGATATGCGCCGCCGAGGTTGTTGAAGCCGCGCGCGGTCGGCATCAACTGCGTAAAGCGCAGAAAATTCGCCGCAGCCTCTCCGGGACGGCCGGCGTTGAAGAGAAAGGCCGCGTAGAGATTGTACGAGTTGGGATGATCGCGGCGCAGTGCGATCGCTTTCTTGTACATCACCTCGGCATCTGCAGCACGGCCCATCGCTTCATAGCTCAACGCCAGTCCGAGGTACGCATCAGCATTATCGTTGCGCAGCGTGAGGACCCGCCGGAATTCGCGCTCGGCCTCGGCGTACCGTCCGGCCGCAGCGCGCACGAAGCCGAGACGAACATGGACCTCCGGCGACGCGTCGTCCAGATCGACCGCGCGCTCCGCGTAGACCGTCGCTTGAGCGATGAGTCCGGGCCGGCGGCTCATTTGCGCCTTGTACAACAAAGCCCGCGCGAGCTGGGCATTGACCGCCGCCGAATCCCGCGCATTCAGAAGCAGACGCTGGAGAATAGTGATCGCTCGATCGACCGACTTCTCATCCTGAGCGCGTTGCAGCAAACCGAGCGCTTCGACGTACGCGTTCTGGTCCGCAGGATTGGAGAGCTCGACGACCGAGGAATGCTGGCGAGGGTCACGCTGAACGTTGACGCCGCTAAGCACGAAGTTGACCGCTCGGTTTTGCAGTCCGAAGACATCGTTCGAGCTGCCGTTCAGCGTCTCGCCGGCGACCTGGACGCCACTCGCGGCATCGATCACGGAGATACTGAGGTGTACGACGTTCCCGGATCGCTGCACGGCGCCGGTGAGCGCGAACGCGGCACCGAGCCGGCGCGCCACACTCGGCGGATCAGCCGTCGCGCCGCGATCGAACGCCGGGATCACACGAATCGTCGGCGACTCACCGAGCTGTGCGCGGAGCATCTCCGCGATCCCGTCGGCGAAGATCTGTCCGTCCGCCGTTCCATTGAGATCGCGAAACGGAAGAATCGCCAGACTGAGCGGACCATGTTGTACAGGCGCAGACGGTTGTTGTTGACGCACCGTCGTGGCGACGCCGATGGCAATGAGAACCAGCCCGGCGACCGCCCCGCCGATCCAC